>JAJQCB010000264.1 GCA_021203005.1 Clostridiales bacterium
AGGATCGTAGTCCTTCATATGAAAGAGGTGATATATACCGCCATTTTTATTGTATTAGGCATTGTTCTGGTTCTGCTGTTGGTGTTTATGTTCGGTCCGGGCAGGAAAACGCAGGACGCGGAAGAAACCGCATTGTACAATGCCGGTGTTTATACGTCGTCTATTCAGCTGGATGGACGGACGGTTGATGTGCAGGTGGTGGTGGATGAGGATCATATCAATTCGGTTTCCCTGGTTAATCTGGATGAGACGGTGGCCACGATGTATCCGCTGCTGCAGGACTCCATGGACAGTATCAGCCAGCAGATTTATGAAAGTCAGTCAACCGACAGTATTTCTTATACTACAGATAATCAGTATACGGCAACAATTCTGCTGGACGCAGTGGATGCGGCGCTGGATAAGGCGAAAGTGGAAGCGGAGGAATCTGAAGAGGGGACATCCGGACAGTAAATAAAAAATATCTGGATGCGATTTGTCTGTGCAACTGCCTGCGCGAAGTGCCCACAGAGCAGATCTGTCGAAAAGCGATACTTTGTTGGAAGCTGATATTTTGCTTTCATTTGGGTGAGAAAAACAAATACAGTGAAATGGTGTCTGCATGTTTCTGATAAAGAACATCACAGGCACTTTCTTTTTGCCGGAACCTGTTATATAATGATTCCGTTAAAAAATTAACGAAACGAATTGTGACGATGGCAAAGAGGGAGTGAAAGATATGTTTGCTGATGAGAACATGATTCAGATTAAACACGATGTGCTTTACGAGGTGGCGAAGCTGGCTTTTGCCGATGAGCTGGAGGAAAAGCGGGACTGGCTGCCGGAGATGATGATTCCGGGACCCACGCCCAGGTTTCGCTGCTGTATCTATAAGGAGAGAGAGATTATCCGTCAGCGTATCCGTCTGGCGGAGGGGAAAGCTCCGGGGATGGAGGACGACGGGAATATCATTCAGGTGATCAGCGCCGCCTGCGCAGACTGTCCGATTTCCTCTTATACGGTGACGGAGAACTGCCAGAACTGTGTCGGAAAAGCCTGCATCAGCGCCTGCAGGTTCGGCGCGGTGGAGCGCGGCCGGTATCGTTCCCATATCGACGCTTCGAAGTGCAAGGAGTGCGGCAAGTGTGCGCAGGCCTGCCCTTATAACGCGATTGCTCATCTGATGCGTCCCTGCAAGTTCAGTTGTCCGGTGGACGCCATTACATACGATGAGAACGGGATTTCCGTGATTGATAAGGATAAATGCATCCGCTGCGGCCAGTGTATCCATCGGTGTCCGTTTGCCGCGATCGGATCCAAAGCATATATTGTGGATGTAATCCGTGCTTTGAAATCTGAACGGCCGGTCTATGTGATGGCAGCTCCGGCTACGGAGGGACAGTTCGGCAAGGATATCACGATGGCGAGCTGGAAAAAAGCGATGAAAGAGATTGGGTTTGATGGTTTTTATGAGGTTGGTCTCGGCGGTGATATGACGGCAGCTTCTGAGGCGGAAGAGTGGGCGGAGGCCTATAAAAACGGGGAAAAAAAGGTGACCTCCTGCTGCCCGGCATTTGTCAATATGGTGAGGAAGCATTATCCGCAGGTGGCTGACCGCATTTCCACCACGGTTTCGCCCATGTGTGCGGTTTCGCGCATGATTAAATCCCAGGTGCCGGATGCGGTCACGGTCTTTGTCGGCCCGTGTCTGGCGAAAAAATCTGAAGTGGCGGATCAGCAGATAGAGGGGAATGCGGATTACGTGCTTACTTACAGCGAGATGCATGCCATCAGGCGCGCGAAAGGGGTTTCCCTGGATCCGGTGGAAAATACGGAGCAGATGGCCTCTGTTTATGGCAAGCGCTTTGCCTCCTCAGGCGGAGTGACGAACGCTGTGCTGCAGAGTCTGGAGGAGATGGACGAAAACACGGATATCAAAGTGTGCCGCGCGAATGGAGCTGCTGAGTGCAAAAAGGCGCTGCTGCTTTTGAAGGCAGGGCGGCTGCCGGAGGATTTTGTGGAAGGGATGGTCTGCGAGGGCGGCTGCGTCGGCGGCCCGAGCTCCAGGAAAGACCAGGCGGTCTCCAGAAAAGACAGGGAAGCGCTGCTAAAAGAGGCGGATGGCCGTGGGATTCATGAGAATCTGAGTCATTACCCGATGGAGCAGTTTTCCATGCGCAGGGAGTGACAGGACAGTTCCGGTGTCTGTCCCCGGCTGAGTGAAAGAAAAATAGCGTGACATAACCCATGGCAGAAAATGCTGTAAGATATGTGTCACGCTATTGTTTTCTCATAGTATCGTCATCTGTCTAGCCTGTGACATGAGAATGTTTCGAGCTGTGTGTTTACAATCCGCTCGTGTAGTCTGTGATACCGGAAGTGTTGACTGTCACCGTCTCAATCTCCACGTTGCTCTGATACAGGCTGTATCCCGAATATCCCAGCCATACTACAACGGCGGCAGCGGCAAGCCCGCCGATTACTTTTGCCAGCAGTGCGCGCTGCTTTGCCTGTTTCATTTCCTTTTGACGATTCTTTTTATGCTCTTTATAGCGGTCGACTTTTGCCTGACTCATCCTGAAAACTCCTTTACAATTAAACTGAACAGAGTATAGCACAGAACCGGCGGATTCGTCAAACGGAATGTGGCTACTTTTTGGTAACCACTTTATTTGAAATAAAAAGTATGATAGAATTGTTGCAATTAGCATATTCAACACAGAACAGGGCGGAGGAATCAGATGAGTTACGCGGACAAAGTATTTATCGATATGTGTACCGACATTATTCAGAATGGGATCAGTACGGAGGGGGAGAAGGTTCGCCCAAAATGGGAGGACGGCAGCAGTGCCTACACGATCAAAAAATTCGGCGTGGTGAACCGCTATGACCTTTCCAAAGAGTTTCCGGCGCTGACGCTTCGGCGCACTGCGATTAAGAGCTGCACGGATGAGATGCTCTGGATCTGGCAGCAGAAGTCTAACAATATTAATGACTTGCACAGCCATATCTGGGATGAATGGGCGGATGAGAACGGTTCCATCGGAAAAGCTTACGGCTACCAGATGAGCGTAAAGCATCAGTACAAAGAGGGGATGATGGATCAGGTTGACCGCGTCATTTATGATCTGAAGCATAATCCCTACAGCCGCAGAATTATGACGAATCTGTATGTGCATCAGGATCTGCATGAGATGAACCTCTACCCCTGCGCGTACAGCATGACGTTTAATGTGACCAAGAAGCCGGGGGAGGAGAAACTGGTCCTGAATGCTATTTTAAACCAGCGTTCCCAGGATGTTCTGACGGCCAATAACTGGAATATCTGCCAGTATGCGGTGCTGGTACATATGCTCGCACAGGTCTGCGATATGCAGGCAGGGGAGCTGGTTCATGTTATCGCGGACGCGCATATCTATGACCGTCACATTCCTCTGGTGCAGGAGCTGATCACCCGGGAACCGTATCCGGCGCCGACATTCTGGCTGAACCCGGAGGTGAAGGATTTTTACGAGTTCACGCGGGATGATGTGAAGCTGATCGATTACCAGACTGGCCCGCAGATCACGGATATCCCGGTCGCTGTGTAGAGAGTATGCCGGGTCTGGATAAAGTATGGTCAGGTGATTTTGCAGTCTGTTTTCATAGTGTGGGTGTAGGCGGAAAACAATTCATTGCGACTTTGCTAAGCTCAGTCTTCGCCAACGGCTTGACTTCGCTAAGCGACGCTGCATACAAGAAAGTAACCAATCAGCGTTTGTCGTAAGACTCCGCTTCTTGGACTTTCTTGTTAAAGCGGGCACTTTGCTGTGCCCCGTTGAATTGGTTTTCCAGCGTATCAGATAAGTGTTATAAACTGCAAAATCACCGTCCGGAATTATAAGGAGGTCTGTTATGAATTTAATTGCTGCTGTCGATGCCAACTGGGCCATCGGTCTGAAAAACAAACTTTTAGTGCATATTCCGGAGGACATGAAGTTTTTCCGCCAGACCACGACGGGGAAAGTGGTTGTCATGGGGCGGAAGACCCTGGAGAGTTTCCCGAACGGCCGGCCTCTGGCCAACCGGGTCAATATTGTCCTGACGAGCGATCCGGATTACATGGTGAAAGGTGCGGTTATTGTGCATGACATGGACGAGCTCCATACAGAGATTGCAAAGTATCCGTCGGAGGATGTCTATGTCATTGGCGGGGAGAGCATTTACCGTCAGCTGGCGGATGAGTGTGATGTGGCTCATATTACGAAGATTAATTATAAGTATGAGGCGGACGCTTATTTTCCGAACCTGGATGAGAAGCCGGAGTGGCAGATCACGGCGGACAGTGAGGAGCAGACTTATTTTGATCTGGAGTATTATTTTTATAAATATGAAAAAAATAAAGGGCTGTGAGGAGCAGCAATAAATGATAGATGCGTGAGAAGATGTTTTCGCCGGGGATCACAGATGTGCTGACCTGACGAAACAGCAAGGAGGACGATGATGGCATGAGCAATTTCTTATTCAGCGTCAATGTGACGATCCCTATCTTTCTGGTGATGGTCGTAGGGTATTTCTTAAGAAGAATCGGCATTTTAAATGATAATTTTGTCAACGTCTCAAACAAGTTTAATTTTACGGTTACCCTGCCGGTGTTGCTGTACAAGGATCTGGCCAGCGTGGATATCATGGAGGTGTTTGACCTGAAGTATGTGCTGTTCTGTGCCGTCGCTACCTCCGTCGGATTCTGGGGCTCCTGGGCAATCGCAAAGCTGACATTGAAGGATCAGTCGCTTCGGGGGGCCTTTACGCAGGCGTCGTTCCGCAGCAGTGCAGCGGTTATGGGACTTGCCTTTATCCAGAATATATACGGGGAATCCGCGATGGGGTCGCTGATGATCATCGGCGCTGTCCCGTTGTATAATATTTATTCCGTGATCGTTCTTACGTTCGAGGGAGATCATCCGGAAGGCGAGCGTGATACGGGGAAAATTAAACAATCCTGCATCAATATCGTGAAGAACCCGATTATCATCGCCATCGTGATCGGTGTTATTGTGGCGCTGCTGGGCAATCCGCTGCCCACCCTGGTGAACTCTACCGTGGAGAATATCGCAAAGATGGCGACGCCGCTGGCTCTGATCGGACTCGGTGCCGGCTTTGAGGGGAGAAAAGCGCTGAAAAAGATTAAGCCGACCCTGGGAGCTTCGTTTATCAAGCTTATCGCGCAGGCGGCTATTTTCATACCGATTGCCGCTTATCTGGGATTTACGGGAGAAAAGATGGTGGCATTGGCAGTGATGCTTGCCGGGCCTGCGACGCCGAGCTGCTATATCATGGCGAAAAATATGCACAACGACGGGGTGCTGACCGCGAGCATCGTGGTGGCCACGACGCTGCTGTCCTCGGTGACGCTGACGATGTGGATCTTTATATTGCGGACGGTTGGGTGGATCTGATGCAAACAATGAGGAAAACGAGGAGAAGAGATATGCTGGCATATCGAATTCTCAGAGTTTGACGAATGTACAACACGAATAATGGAGGGCAGGGCCCGGAATTATGAGTGATGCAGATGCGGGAATTGCGCAGCAATGGAGCATCTGGTTTGCAGCAAAAAAGAAGGATACGGAAAGTGAAAATCTGATTTGCATCAATAGATAAAGTAAAGAGAGGGGAAAAATACCATGGAAATATCAGGAACAAAATTATTTCTGCGTGCCCTTGAAGCGGAGGGCGTGGAAAAGATTTTTGCATATCCGGGCGGCACGGTGACAGATTTATTTGACGAGTTGTACCGCAACAGCGATATTGACGTTGTCCTGCCGCGCCATGAACAGGCTCTGGTGCATGAGGCGGAGGGCTACGCCCGGGAGACCGGCAAGACCGGCGTCTGTCTGGTGACCAGCGGACCGGGCGCGACGAATACGGTGACGGCTATCGCGGATGCATTTCTGGACAGTATTCCCCTGGTTGTTTTTACAGGGCAGGTCGCGTTGGGGCTGATCGGAAACGAGGCGTTCCAGGAAGTGGATATTGTCGGAATTACCCGGCATATTACCAAATACAGTGTCACGGTTCGGGACAGGAAAGAACTTGGCAGAATCATTAAAATGGCGTTTCAGATTGCTTCTACAGGGAAACCGGGGCCGGTGCTGATCGACCTGCCGAAGGATATTCAGACGGCGAACGGACCGGCGGAATATCCGGCCAGTGTGGATATCAGGGGATACAAGATTAATGACGGTGTCCATATTGGGCAGCTCAGGAAAGCGACAAAGCTTTTAAAGAGCGCGGGGAGACCCATTATCCTTGCCGGCGGCGGAGTGAATATTTCCGGAGCGGGAGAAGAACTCGCCCGCCTGGCGGAACTGACCCACATACCGGTTATCACCACAGTAATGGGAAAAGGAGCGATTCCGACAGACCATCCTTATTATATCGGGAGCAGCGGTCTGCACGGAAAATACGCGGCGAATATCGCTATCAGCCAGTGCAACCTGCTTTTTTCCATCGGCACCCGTTTCAATGACAGGGTGACCGGGGATTTGAGTGAGTTTGCGCCCAAGGCAAAGATCATCCATCTGGATGTCGACGCGGCGGCCATCTCGCGTAATGTGGTGGTTGACGTTCCCATCGTAGCGGACGCAAAAGTGGCTCTGGCGCAGATGGTGGAGTGGATTGAGAACGAGTGGAAAGGTCCGAAAGATACTTCGGACTGGATGAAGCAGATTAAAAAGTGGGATCAGGAGCATCCGCTGGAAATGCGCCGCAATAAGGGGATGACGCCCCAGATGATCATGGAGGGGTTAAACGAGGTTTACCCCGATGAGGTGACTTATGTGACGGATGTGGGCCAGCATCAGATGTGGGCCAGCCAGTTTTTACATATTAACGAGAAAAAGAAACTGATCACTTCCGGCGGCCTG
The DNA here is from genome assembly GCA_021203005.1 of Clostridiales bacterium. Classification (GTDB taxonomy): domain Bacteria; phylum Bacillota; class Clostridia; order Lachnospirales; family Lachnospiraceae; genus Eubacterium_I. Next base: position 6,888 of record JAJQCB010000264.1, read on the forward strand.
GGAACGATGGGATTCGGCTTTCCGGCGGCTCTGGGCGCGAAGATGGGCCATCCGGAACGTCCGGTGGTCTGCATCACCGGGGACGGCGGATTTCAGATGAATATGCAGGAGATGGCGACGGCGATTATACAGGATGCGCCGGTCACAATCTGCCTGCTGAATAACTATTATCTCGGCATGGTGCGCCAGATGCAGCAGCTGTTTTACGGAAAACGATATTCGGCTACCTGTCTGCGCCGCAGAAAAAGCTGTCCGGCGCATTGCAAGGGGCCGAATGAAAACTGCCCGCCGTACGTTCCGGATTTCATGAAGTGGGCGGAGAGCTACGGCGCGCACGCCATTCGCGTGGAGCGGGAGGAGGATATCGTCCCGGCTCTTATGGCGGCGAAAGAGAATACGGACGCGCCGACATTGATTGAGTTTATGATCGCCACGGAAGAGCTGGTGCTCCCGATGGTACCGGGCGGGAATCCCATGAATAAGATGATTCTGGAAGGATAAGAAAAGGGAGAAGAAGACCATGATGAAAAACAGATGGATTGCCCTCTATGTGGAGAACCAGGTGGGTGTCCTTGCCAAGATATCCGGACTTTTTGCCGGAAAATCCTATAATCTGGAGAGTCTGACCGTGGGCACGACGGAGGACGAGAGTGTTTCCCGCATGACGATCCGCAGCACCTGCGACGATCGGACATTTGAGCAGATCAAAAAGCAGTTAAATCGTATGGTGGAGGTCATCAAGGTGATGGATCTGACGGACACGCCGATTCACATGAAAGA
>JAJQCB010000202.1 GCA_021203005.1 Clostridiales bacterium
GCATGGACACCGCCGCGCATAAGATCAGCAGCGCCGCCATCACGGCCAGAAACGCCACATCCTTTACCTTGAACTTTTCCCATTTGATTCCCATCTTCGTTTTCCTCCTGCTTTCTCTATCTGCAGACCACAAGAAACACAATACCCTGCGCCTGCAGTTCCGACTCTGGTTCCGGACAGACAGTTACTTTAATAAGAGAGTAAAAGAAACTTATCAAAATTAGAATAGCCTAACCCATGGTTATAATATATAACAAGCAGCCGACTGCCCGAACTGCTTGTTATCTCCTCTTACCTCATATAAATGCCAGTGACCTCCTGCTGAAATCACTCTTGTCCGGCTGAATTGTATCATACTTTGGTTTTTCGTGTCAATGGCGAACTATAATTCACCCCGCAACCCCTGTAACTGAATAATGACTTTTCTCATATTTTTTAAACAGCATGACATTTTACCCTCTCCCGCCTGTGATAAATACAAAATTCATTTCTTCGCTCTACCTCCTCGCCTCACGGCTCGGAGCCCCCCAACAAGGGAAAACTAATCCATAATCCATCAGTTTGTGGCTGTAAACGAAAAGTGTAAACAGCGGCCAAAACATTTTTGAAATAAAAAATACTTCCTGACGATTCTTTTTTATCGAAAAAAGTCTTTTATCCCCGTTTACATTGTTTACAGACAAAAAATAGAAAAGAAAGCTGATAAATCAAGGATTCCGGCTGTCAACAGAATGTAAACAGGTGTAAACGGGAGAGGGGAAAAAGCATCAGAATTCAGTCCTCAAATGGTGTCGGAGCCCCATCCGGAAGGGACAAAAATCCGTCTTGGTCAGTTTGTATAACGGCATCCGGCAAAGATATCTGCGTGAAATGCGGTTTACTGTTTACAGCCTCGCCGTTTACATCTTCTTTCAGAGCATCCCTGATCCATGACCGCTGCTGGCCATATTCCGGGAAACGGTGCTGCGGTCCTTTACACCATCCGTCAATGGTATTATTCATCACGCTGTTGATCTCGCTCTTGGCTTTCGGGTCGGGATCTCCGATCTGTTTGTAGCACTCGTTATAGATCATCTTTGTGCAAACATAATTACCATTGTAGCTGTCAAGCCATACCTGGACCATCCCGGTCGCGGTATCTTCCGCCATAAAATCCAGACGACGGATATTCATTTCTTTCTCCAGTGCCGGCGAGAGCCGCAAAGACCATTCACCGCTGTTATAAATAACCATAGCTTCTGCCCAGAGCTGATCGACATACGCTCTGGTTTCTGCTTCATCGCTCAGTACATGGGTTTCTGCTTTGGAAGCATCCGTCTGGATCGGATAGAAGCGCCGGTTTCCTGTTCGGTCAAGGGGCAGGAAACGGACACGGTTAGATGTCCCGACAAAGACACACTGGCGCGGCCTGTCCTTTGGGTATCTGTCATACGGTGTCTTATAAGTTTCCTTCTGCCGGGAGAGAAAGGCTTTGATTTCCTCCACGCTCTTAGCGCTGGATGTTCCCAGCATCTCCGCCATTTCTATGATCCAGTGCCCCTGCATCTTCCGGTAGACATTTTCATCATCCATCTTTTTCAGATCGTCAGAGAACCATTCGTCTTTGATAGCGAGGAAACGGAAAAAACTGGATTTGCCAACGCCCTGATCGCCAACAAGGCATAGCATGGCTTCGTATTTGCATCCCGGATGGAATACCCGCTCGATCGCACCCAGCATAAATATTTTCATACACTCCCGGGTCAGTTCATCGTTATCTGCGCCAAGAAAATGATGCAACACGTTTCCCATGCGTTCCTGGCCGTCCCATTCCAGACTGATCAGATAATTCCTGATCGGATGGTAGGTGTGCCGGTTCGCCACAATGCGGATCGCGTTCTGGATATTTTTCTCATTGATCAGATCGTAGTAAACTTCCATATAAAGATAAATCTGGCTCAGGTCATCATCTGTCAGGCTGGTTTCTTCCCTGCGCCATCCGACATCCTTTACGATATCCATCCTTCCCGACAAAAGATTGTTTTTTATCGCGCCTTTCAATACCGGGTCATTCTCGAGAACGATCACACAATTCTGCTTTGTCTGTTTTATGCCGCCTTTTTTCGTTGGCTCCAGTGATTCCCTGATCGCTTCGATCTGCAAAAGAAATTCTTCACTCATATTGTTCCATATATCGATCATAAATTTTATTCTCCTCTCTACAGCGCTGTTAAATTCGTGAAGCTGATACGCGCTGCCTGATATCAGCACTAAAAAGCAAAAAATCTTTTCAGAAAATTGTAGGCCTGCCCAAAATGGTCAAGCCTACAAATCCTACCGGTCAACGGATTTCGTTTTTTGTTTCTGTTGCGACGGATCGTTTTGTTGGATAACACGGTTTACACAATACTGGATATGCGACATCTTCTGTTGCTCGTCCCGCAGCGGCTTCAACTCTGTGTACTCAGCGTCATAATCGGTCTGAAGTGCGGCAAGTTCTTTTCTCCATGCCTCTACGGTTTCTTCGGAAAACTCCGGCGGCATCCCCGCTTCTTTCAGGATGCGCCGTGCGCGGTAAAAGAGCTTGAGTTCACTTTCGTGATCGGCTTTATACTTGTCCTTCGCACTTTTAAATTTATATTTTCTGTTCCCCATCTCCCGGAAAATCGGGAGGTTTTCTTTGTAGACGGGAACCTGTCCGAGAGCTTCTTTCAGGATCTTCCGTCTGGCCGCTTTCTCTTTCATGGAAGCGCCCAGGCCATCCACATGTTCACGGAGCCCGTTCAACTTTTCTTCCAACTGTCCCAAAGTGGTAATATCGTTCTCCTGGAGATAAGCTACCGCTTCAGCAACATCCTTCAATGTCGTAAGGTTAGCCTTCTTCCTCCCGTATGAAGAAAAATTCTTTGCACCCGTGTTTTGCATCTCCATATAATCCATCAGGATTTCTATCAGGCTCGGCTGCTCCGGTTCGCTCAATTTTTCTTCGGCACCCTTGATCCAAGTCAATAATCCGGCAATTTTTTCCCGGAGAGATTTCAGCACAGCGTTCGTTGCTTTCACCCAGCGGTTGTAATCGCCTTTGTTTGTCCGGACACCTTTCTTCTCCATTGCCCTAACTGCGGGTCCCTCATGCACCTGTGCCAGAAGATCAACTCCTTGCCGTTCATAAGAGCGCCAGTCTATGCGGACGTCCAGTCCTTTTTCCTCAAATTTTGCGTTGCAGAGGTCGCACCAGTTTTTCCTCCACTCCTCAAGTGTCTCCGGAGAGCCCCAGTCCGTAGTCGGCACAGCGGTAAACCGCCACCGTTTGTATTTTTCGTCCCATACACGCTTACCGTTCTCATCCAGTACCGGAATCTTTTTTTGTTTGTTCCCCCATGTGCCGTCCGAATTGATGGGACGGATGGGAGCCATGACATGGATGTGCGGATTGGGGATTCCTCCCGGCTCCCTGTCCGGTTCGTGAATGGCATAATCCACTGTCATACCACGAGAGAGAAAATTTTCTTCCATAAATCTCCTTGCCAGGTCAATATTTTCTTCCAAAGTGAATTCGTTCTGGAATGCAAAATCAAACGAATAAGCAAGCTGCGCATCCGGTCTTTTTTCTGCTTTCTCCACTGCGTTCCATAAAGTTTCCCGGTCTTCATATTCCCTCGGGGCCTGCGGGGAGAGCAGTATCTCCGAAAAGATCACGCCTCCTTTTCTGGTGTAGTCGCTGTATTCGCCGTACCTTTCGCTGTGTAGCTTCTCCCCGGCACGGTAAGCGGCAGACGCAACCGCACTGTGCCCTCTGCTGCGTTTGATCTGTGTTACATGAAAATGGTATAATGCCAATTTGATCACTCCTCCTTTCTTATCATCGAATTGATAAAACAATTCTGACTGTGTCCGCATTTAAAACGCAAAATCGGCATTAACGGACTAATCCTCGTCAATGCCGAAATCACGTTCAAAAACCCTTTGATTTTGCTTGCTTTTTTTGCCTCTAAATGCGGACAACAGTGCATTGTTCGCATTACATTTTTTCGCTATCTTTTTGATGCGGATAACAGTTTAATCACCTTCCTCTCTGTGGTGCTCCACGCTCTGCTGAATCAACTTTCGCACTTCCGGGATGGCCAGAAGATTCTCCACCAACAGATAGATTTCCTCATCAGACAAAACAGACAGCTCTTTGTGATGGCACTCGAAAGCGGCGCCGTACTGGATCAGATGGTGGGTGCGCTTCCGATCTTTTGCGCTTCGTTGATATTTGACCCTCTGCTCTGTGCGTTCTACACGGTGTTTCCATACCTCGGCCTGTTGACGGGCCTGATCTCGCTCAGCTCTCAGGTCGTCCAATTCTTTTGACATAGGTTTCCTCCTTTCAGACAATAAAAAAGACCGACTACTTTTTATCGCAATCGGTCTATGTATTAAATATTCAATTATGGGGGAACCGGCGCAACGACCGCAGGCCGTCAAGCCGGTGGTAGCAGGAGATAGCCGCAATGCGGCGCAAGAGGGTGCAGCCCTCTTGTTCGGGATTTTCAATCCCGCCCTCTTGGATGCCGGACAGGAAATGTCGGCAGGAAAGAGGGAGAGCATCGCAGATCGCACAGAATATCCGCAAGGATATAGAAGTGCGCCCTTACAAGTAAGGGATATCATTTATAGTTACAAGCTTGCCACATACTAATCACAGAACATACCAACAAACTCCTAGTCCATGCGTCCCACAATACGGAAATAATCTTTCATATCAATTCTAATCCGAACATATACACACGAATTATGTTTCATTTTGGTTTGTTTAGTTGAACAACCGTCTCGCAATGTACGGTTCCGGGGAATAAATCAATACAGCAAACCCGCTCCACCTGATATCCGCCTTCCTGCAGCGTCACCAGATCCCGCTGCAGACTCGTCGGTTTGCAGGATATGTAAATCATCTTCTCCACACCGTAACGGACGATTTTATCCAACGCTTTCGGATGCACACCGTCCCGCGGCGGATCCAGCACGATAAAATCCGGTTTTTCCTCGATTTCATCAAGCGCTTTTAAAACATCCCCGGCAATAAATTCACAGTTGGAAAGGCCATTTTCCGCGGCATTCTGACGCGCAGCCTCCACAGCTTCCTCCACAATCTCCACGCCGACCACCTTTCCGGCTACGGGTGCGAGCATTTGCGCAATAGTTCCGGTTCCGCTGTACAGATCAAAGACCGTCTTTCCCTCAAGGCTGTCGCCGTCCGCTGCCAGGGAATCACGGATAAAACCGCGCGCTGTCTCATAGAGCACCTCCGCACCCAGAGAATTCGTCTGAAAAAAGGAAAACGGCGTAATGCGGAATTTTAAGCCCAGCAATTCCTCGTAGAAGAAATCCTGTCCGTATAAAATTTCTGTTCCCTCATTTTTGACCGCATCTGCCGCGCTGTCATTTTTCGTATGAAGGATTCCCACGATGCTTCCCTCGAGATCCAGAGACAGAAGCTCCTGCTGCCAGCCGGCCAGTAACTCTTTTTCCGCCTCTCCTGCAACCGGGGATATTTCGGCGACGTTATTTTCTAATGCAGATGAAACATATCCCTCTGCTGTATGCTTTCCCGATTCATCGCACACATCGAACCCGGCAGTCACATTTTCTGTTGCCCCAATCGGCCGGATAGCTCCCTCATCGTTTCTCCGTAATTCTGAATTTACCCTCTCAACGCTCTGCGTCGTCGTGACCAGATCCACCAGAATCTCGTCGGTTTTCACTGCCTTCCTCACCAGAAGGTGGCGCAGATACCCCACATGGCGCATCCGGTGATAAAACGGTGTCTCTTTTTCCCGGAAATACGCTTCTGTGGCTGCAAGTATTCTTCGATAATCCTCATCGACAATTCTACACTGATCCACGGTCACGATATCATAAAACCCGCCCCGTTTATGCATCCCGACCGTCAGCGGTCCATCCTTATATGCGTCGCCGAAGGTAAACTCCATCTTATTGCGGTAACCAAACTGGCGCGGACTTCGCCTGATTCCCTCAAAGACTGCAGAGACATCCGGCACCACCTCTTCCAGCAATCCGAATACCTGCGCAGATTTTAATTTCAATTGCTCCTCATAGGGCAGCGTCTGGTAATTGCACCCGCCGCAAAAATCAGAATGCACACAATTGGAGCGCTCCTGCTCCAACGGAGATTTTTCCAGTACTTCCAGAAGCTGTCCTTCCGCCTTCCCTTTCCGCTTTTTTCTGACTGCAAAGCAGACACGCTGTCCGGGTATTGTGTTTTTCACGGTCGCACGATCTGTTTCCACCAGAGCATCCTCCACTCGGACACGCGCCCCGTTTCCATTCTCCGTCATCAGATGGCAGGCGGAAGCCACACCCTTATTTGGAAATTTTACGCTTTCAATGATTCCTTCGTAAATCTGTCCCTTTTTCATCATTATCTCCCAATCCGGGCCTGCAAAAGCCGGATTCAACTTCTTTCCGCAAATTCCATAACATCGTAATTTTCATCACAATCCATTTCGCCGCTCACTGAATGCACAATTACATTCTTTCCGAAAAGAAAGCAGCCCTCCGCATTTTTATCTGCAAGGGCTGCCTTATCTTCTACGGTCATAGTCTGTCAAATGCTACTCGTCGTATTCATCCTCGTCGTCATCAAAGAAGTCGTCTTCGAACTCATCGTCAAACTCATCCTCGAAGTCATCCATATAATCCGGAGCGAAGAACTTATAAATCAGATACACTGCAAGAACAATCGCCGCGATTGCACCCGCAATAGCAAGAATCCAGAGGATCTTGCTCCGCTTGGTCATCTCATCCCTCTTCTCCAGAAGGTTGGATATCTTTAATGCGTTAGCCAAATCTTCTACTTTACTCATAGTGTTATTCTCCTTTCAAAATTCCGCAAATCCCGCTCAACCCGCCGATAAGTTGATACATATTTATCACGAACATCACCGTGCCAACTCGATCGCTCCGCTCTCGAGTTGTCCGGGCTTCGCCCTATATCAGATTCCGAAAATGCAGCCCCTTACATGCAAGCATGACGTGTCTGCCTTTCCGGAATCTGCTGCACGGCTCATTGCTTGCGCTCATTCAATTATGAATCTATGATTCATAATCGAATTTCGCCGTTCGCCGAACATGCAAGCATGTTCTTCTCACTTGTGCTCATTCTATCATAGTTTACGCAGTTTTGCAAACGATGCAAACATTTTTTTTATACCATATTGATCAAAATCAACCGACACCTCAAAATCCCGTCCTCCGGACACGATTTTCATCACGGTTCCCTCGCCAAATTTCATATGCCTGACCCGGTCTCCCTCGCCATAATCCAGCGAGGTAAGCTTCTGCGCGCTGCCGAACTGCCGGGATACCGATGCGCTGTAGGGATTCTTTTTTCCGCGAAGCTGGGTTGCCGCATTGTTTCTGCCGCCGGCTTGCGCTGCCGATCCACTTTCGTCCTGTATTCCCCGATAAACCTTCGATGGGAACTCTGTACCTGCAACCGGCCGCTTCGGCTCCCTCCGCCCGGTCCGCACATCGCCTTCCAGCAGTTCTGGCGGAATTTCCTTTACAAAGCGGGATACTTTATTATACTGCGTTTCGCCGCGTGTCATGCGCATGCGCGCCCCGGTAATCATCAGATGCTCTTTCGCCCGCGTGATTCCCACATAACAGATACGCC
>JAJQCB010000222.1 GCA_021203005.1 Clostridiales bacterium
CCGGGCGGATTCCGGACTTTCACCGGTTAGAAACGTGCGCCGCCAGGCACACATTAAAGGCCGGCAATGCAAAGAGGGCGGACATCTGAATTATCCGCCCTCTTTGCGTTGCCGGTTTACTGAACGATTACGTAGAATACATTTCCGCTCTCCGCAAACGCTTCCGTTGCCGCGGTGAGCGTTCTGGTTTCACTGTCGTCGTCCAGAGGATCATAAATGGTAACTGTGCTGTCGGTATATCCGGTAATCAGAACCGCCTGCCCGTCCAACACCGCGTACACCGGCGTACCGGTACCGACATAGTATAACGTCTGCTCCAGGGTACACCCGGTCAGATTGCAGACCGTTCCTTCAGAAACCGCCCCGCACAGAATCTCATACACGGAATCCCCTTCCTCCAGAAGGGCATCCGTATCAGCCGACACACCGGCCAGACTCAGCAGAATAGAAACCGCTTTTGCCTGTGAGGAGCTGCCTTCACCCGCTGTCACACTCAGGGACTGTGAGGATGCTTTTGCCCGTTTCCACAGATAGGTCTGATCCTGTCCGACCACCACACCGCGGTTTTCATCCGCAGATATTACCGCTTCTGCAATGCTGTCGGTTCCCAGAAGCACCTTCCCTTTCGCATAGACATAATACTCACTTCCAACATCGGCTCCGGTCAGCTCCAGCGTAACCGACTCTTCCGCGAGAATCTGCTTTGGCGTCAGCAGGCTCAGCGTCCCGGAAGCCTCCTGCGAAAGCTGCAGCGTCACTTCCGTCTGCTTAGTATCGGATGTGACCTCCGAAATATACACAGACTCCTCCTCCTGCATATCCCGGTTATAGATTGTATCACTCTCCGTCTCCACATAAATCCCGTCACTATATACCACGCGCTCCAGATAAATATTGCCGTCCTCGATGGTCACATTTGTCACAAACGTCCCCTCGGCATCATACGTCTTCAGCACCTCCAGATCTTCCTCCGAGGAATCCACGATCCGCAGACTGCTCATGGCAAAAATCGATGCATCCTCCGACACATGCTCCGCAGCTGCCAGCCCGTAAATACAATCCGACTCCAGAAATCCCAGCGGGCGGATCACGTAACCATCCTCCGCCTCAATATCTCTGGTCTCCCCGGTCTCCAGATCTGTCAGATGCAGGATGACCGCTTCCGCCGCGTCGCCCTCGGTCCAGGCCAGATACCGGCCATCCTCTGAGGTTTCATAATTACCCTCGGTCAGATCAGAAATCAGGACAGAATCCTCCAGTGTTTCCAGATTAATCCCGTGCACCTGACTGCCCATCACCAGGTAAAACATGCCGGAATCCGAAATATACATCGCCTGGCCAATCTCTTCTTTCATAATCTGATAGGATACCGTGGTCGGGAGAAACAGCTGTTCTTCCACCGTGTTCGTCGTGCTGTCGTAATGACATACACTGATGCCTACCTCGCCCTCATGTTCCCCCCGGTTCATATAACCATATACGATAAAATCCACGCTGCCGCTCTCGCTGGCACGGATGATCCGGATATCATGCTCATTATAATTTTCCCGGACATCCATCTCCCCCTCCGTCCGGAAACTGAAAACCTGCGTCAGGCGATTCGTGTCGGTATTGTAACTCCAGAGTTCCCCCTGCTGCACAAAACAGACTACGGTTCCCGTCTCATTTGCGATAAAATCCACATCAGCGGAGCGGATACCCAGAACCAGCGTATCGCCGTCGATTGCGCTGCCCTCCGTCAGGAAAATTTCCTCAACCGTCCGTTCAAAACTCAGCAGATACATTTTTTCTGTCCCATAGCGGACGCGGTAATATTCTTCCACATTATAATACTCCATCTCGCCCGACTCATCCGTGGAAGACATAATATAAGTCAGCAGGATTACATTATAACTGTCATTTAACTCCTTGATCGACGCGGTTGGCTCGGTCACCTCAGCCACCTCCAGGTCGCCCCAGCAAGCCTGTGAGAGGCTGTTATTGATCGTCACAGTCTGAAGCGTACTGTTGTCCGCCGACGAATCCGGCTCCATATAGCTGACCAGTTCGCTCTGGCGGTCTTTATCCATGGTAATCTCATGGAATTCTTTCACGAAAGAAATACATTCGCTGATATAACTGTTCTCCTCCTGAATAATCCGGGTGTAAAAATACGACGGTTCACCAGCGGATGTCACCTCAATAATCAGCAGATACTCCTCCCCCTCTGTCAGCAGATTCTGAATGGGCAGCTCCGCCGTCGCCAGATCATCTGTGACAGACAGATTCTCAACCTCCGATTCCTGTACCAGGCGGGTGGTATCCAGGCTTCTCACCTCATAGCGGACAGACTCCACCGGGGTACCGTAGGAATCCACACTGACCGATAGGGTGCCGCCCGACTCCACCGGGGTGATCGTATCCCGGACAGACGCGGCATCCATCTCGGTCGTATATCCGTGAAGCTCATTTACACGCTCCCCACCCTCTAACAAATACAAAACCGGAAGTGTGGCCTCCGCCATATCTGTCGTCAGATCCTGCACTTCATGGTTTGTCAGCCTCTCGAAAGTAAAAATCCCGGCAATAAATACCAGTACTAAAATAATGGCCTGTTTCCACGGCTTTATCATCCCATTCATCCTCTCGTATATCAGAAATCTTTTCTGTTCCCATCGCTTATCCTGCCCGCTGCACGCAGCGCGGTTTCAGCAGAAAAAAGCATATGCCTTTCCCTTGTATCATAGCATATAGCCTTTTTTTTGAAATCGCAACTGTTTTTGATATGAAATTTCTGTGTACCTGTCTCCTCAATACCGACGCCGGCAGCGATGATACCGGCAGCGCCGCCGGTACATCTCCTGCATCAGCATCACTTCGATAAGCTGCATAAATAAATCCCCTCGGTCGATCGGCAGGCTCCCTGCCTCCTCATCGCCCTGCAGCTCACGGTAAATATTTCTGCAAAGCAAGCGGAACAGCAGCCGGTCCGGGTACTCATCAAACATCATGCTGCCCTCATGCTCCCTTTTATCGCACTCCCGCTCTACCAGGGTCTGTATTCTTCTCGCGTCCTGCGGATACATCTCCTGCAGACGGCGGCAATCCCTCTCATACGCTTCCTCATCCAGAAAAGAGTTCCGCATCGGGTACGCCATATAAAACGGGACTTTTTCTCCGCTCCGCCTGCCAAACATACCATAATCATATTCCTGTCCGAAATCCATGATCGCCTCCAAAAAGATCTTTCCACATAGAATATACAAAAAGCGCAGGAAAATTTACTTTTTCCCACGCTTTCTCTTCCGCAACCACCATATCTCAAATCATCGGATTCCCTTTCGTCTCCGGAGCCTCTTACGCCGTCGGCTTCTCACCTGCCTCCGACACCTCTCCTGCCGCAGAATTCTCTTCGACAGCCGGTACCTCTCCTTTCACCGGCTCACCCTCAGCCGGCTCAGGCTTGTCCTTCTCGCCCATCATGACAGCCATCATATCCATGACACGATCCAGGGCCCGCTTATTAGACTTATATGACATGGTTCCGGTCTTAATCTCACCATTCTGCGGCACCGCTTCCACATCAATCGATTTTGTATACGGGTTGTCCACCTCAACATGGACTTTCATACTGCGCAGCACTTTCGGCTCCTTCTTTCCTCCGAACAGCCCGCCGAGAATTCCCTTTTTCTCTTCTTCCTCCGCCGGTTCATTGTTTTCCAGGTAAACCGCGCTGACCACCTCATCAAAATTAAGAATCGGCGGGTTTTTATCCCTTTTATTCCGGGTACAATACCAGATTCGCTGTGACTCATCCACGCAGATCACGGATGACCCGATTTTCTCGTCCCAGGTATTTACAAACCGATCCACCCGGTCCTGATTGACCCGCCGGTAATCCAGGTGTCTGCTGATATCCTCCGGCGTCTGCTCCGCGATCATCGACGCGTCCATATTAATCTGCGCACTGCAGGTCTGACAGAGTGGAACATTATCCTTTATCTTGATAATCACATCTCCCTTTATCTTCTTCCCGCAAACCGGGCAGACTTCCTTTTTTGTGAAAAAACCCATCCTGCACCTCCTGCTTTTCTGAATAATTACATTTTAACTCTGGTGTTTCCTTAATGCAAGGATTCCTAAAAAAATATGTGATCAAAGTTCGATTTCCGCACATAAACGCACAAAATAGCAGAAGATTTCCTCTTGAAATCTGCTATGTTCTATAGTATATTTTCTCTTATCGAAAAAAATCAACGGAAGAAATCAATAAAAAGCCGACCGCAGAAGTGTAACAGAATTGTAAAAAAGAATGTGCCTTGACGCATTCTCACACCGAACGCGAAAGGCTGCACTGCAAAGACGGAGGATGAAACCGATGAACGAAAAAAGACCTTTTACCGCGCCCTCTTTGCGCTGGTACTCCCCATCACCATACAGAATTTTCTGACATGCGCCGTAAACTTCGCGGATGTTTTTATGCTGGGATTTGTGGGACAGGACGAACTGTCGGCGGTCTCTCTGGCCAACCAGTACCAGTTTATCCTGACCGGGCTCTTTTTCGGCATTTCCTCCGGCATCACGATGCTCTGTTCCCAGTATTGGGGCAAAAAAGACATGAATGCGATCCAGACCGTCATGGGTATCGCCCTGAAAATTAGCATGTCCGTCACCGCGGTCATCGCCGTCCTGGCTTTGCTAATCCCGAAGCAGCTGATGCTGGTTTACACCAACGACATGACGCTGGTCAACATCGGCGTGACTTATCTGCAGATCATCGGTATCTCTTACTTTATCCAGAGTTTTTCTACCGTATATGAGAGTACGCTGCGAAGCGTGGAGCGCGCACGGACCAGCACCATGATCTCCGGATTTGCGCTGCTTCTGAATGTATTTTTAAACGCCGTGTTTATCTTCGGCCTTTTCGGCGCGCCGAAGCTGGGCGTCCTCGGTGTAGCCGTCGCCACCCTGATCGCGCGGATTGTAGAGTGCGCCCTCTGCATGGGCGACCTGATCTCCGGAAAAATATTCCGCCCGAGCTTCCGGACACTTTTCGGGAGGAATCCTCTTCTGTTTAAGGATTTCCTGAGCTACTCACTGCCGGCTCTGGCCAACGATATCCTATGGACGCTGGCCTTTTCCAGCTACTCCATCATCCTCGGACACCTGAGTTCTGATGTCGTGGCGGCCAACGCCATCGCCACCAACGTCCGCGACCTCTGTACCGTCCTCTGCTTCGGCCTCTCCGGCGGCGGCTCTGTCCTTTTGGGAAAGACCATCGGCGAGAAACGCATGAAAGACGCGGAAATCATGGCGGGACGGCTCTGCCGCATCACATTCCTGATCGGTCTTGCTACCGCCGGAGTTGTCCTGGCAGTCACGCCGCTGATTCCCTATCTCTTTGAGCTGACCGACGCCGCTGCGCGCTATCTGCGGCTCATGCTGCTGATCAGCTCCTACTACGTCATCGGACAGGCTATGAACACCCTGCTGATCGCCGGTATCTTCCGCGCGGGCGGCAACTCCCGCTTCGGTCTGATCTGCGACATCGTGACCATGTGGTGCATCTCCGTGCCCCTCGGATTCTTAAGCGCCTTTGTGTTCAACGCGCCTCCCATGGCAGTGTACTTCATCCTCTGCCTGGATGAATTCTGGAAGATACCCGTCGTAATCCGGCATTATAAGAGCAAAAAGTGGCTGCGGGATATCACACGGGATTTCTCATAAGCGAGAACCTAAAGTAAATATACTCTCTATAAATTCATTGCTTTTGAGTTGATTTTGCATTGCAAATGATATATTATATATGTATATTTAAGCACGAAAGGAGTGAATTTATATGGCTAACACGACTAACTTCAGTGTCCGTATGGACAGCGATATCAAGAAACAATGCGAATCTCTGTACGGAGAATTAGGCATGAATCTCACCACAGCGATCAATGTATTTCTACGCCAGTCTCTTCGTGTCGGAGGTTTTCCTTTTGAAGTTAAGCTTGACAGACCGAACAGAGAAACCGTTGCCGCAATGTTAGAAGCCGAACGCATTGCTCACGACGATAGTGTTAAACACTATTCCGATGTAGAAGATGCTTTACGGGAGTTAAAAAGATGAAACGAGAAATCGTATGGACGACAAGATTTAAAAAAGACTATAAACTGGCCATGAAACGACATTTGAACATTGACCTGCTCGATGACATCATCCGGAAATTATCACGAGGAGAAATGTTACCAGATAAATACAAAGACCACGAACTGACCGGGGAATGGATGGGACACAGAGAGTGTCACATCCTCCCCGACTGGTTGCTGATATACCGTATAGATGATGATGTCCTTGTTCTGACTCTAACCCGTACAGGTACTCACAGCGACCTTTTCGGAAAGTAGATCATCATTGCACTTAACGCATCAGGTACACCGTCCCATCCTCACCAGTCTCTTCCGTCAGCCCCGACTCATTATACATTATCTCTCCATCCACCACATAAACAGAATAAACATCTTCCCCCGTCAGCGCATCCAGCGCTTCTGTATCCAGCTCACCCGCGATATAAATCTCTTTCACAGACAGCAGCACTTCCGCACAGCTTTTCTCATCCGAATAGGACACCAGATCGTTCAGTGCACTTTTGCACAACCCGTCCGCCGGATCCAGATAAAGCGTCCGGATCTCACCGTCAGCCATCTCATAGTAGTGATACGTGTCTTTTTCCGACATCATGTAATTGCGCAGATAGACAATGCTTTGCTGCCCTGTATACTGCAGAATCGCCGGCTGATCCACCTCGCTGCCGTCACGGCTATAGATGGCAAAGGAATAGGAGACATCGCGATCGTCCAGATTCCGCACAAATCCATCATAGCTCGTGATACATCCATGCGTATAACCGTTCTCTATCAGGGAATCTGCCAGATAGTCGGTGATAAATGCGTTTGTCATCCAGGAAAAATCAATGTAATCCGTGATCCCATTTTCCTCCGCATAGGCCAGATACTCTTCCGACACGGCAAGGCGCACCTGATTATCCCCCAGCAGTTCGATCTCCACCGATTCTGGATCACAGGCGTAAGCTGCAATCTCACCGTAATATTCCATCAGATAGCTGTTCTGATACGGGTCATAATCTACGGTCTGGGAATCATCCTCACAGAAAAACAGGCTGTCGTACATCTGATACACCGGGCCCAGATAAATGCTGCGGTCGCCGTACTCCTGCACCAGCTCCAGCGCATTGTACAGAGTCGGCTCCACGGTCACAATCTCATTCGGGCTCCGGTTGATGCTGCAGACATTCCCTACTCCATCGTAAGTGTAATCCACATCAAAAAACTTGTAAGCATCTATCGCCAGTTCTGTATAAAGCGTTTTTAAAACCTTATTCTCCGCCAGGGAGGACGTATCCCCCGCTCCCAGTTCATAGAGGAAAACAAAATCTTCACTGCAGCTGAGTTCGTCTGATGTGGCATTCGCCTCAATCTCTGTCCAGCCCGCGTCGTCGTCCCCTGACAAAAACTGCATAAAACCGTAGGCAATCGCGCCCGCCCCGATCAAAAGAAAGAGAATTGTCAGAACAAGCCTCCTCTTCAGATGCTTCTCTGACAATTCTACTTTTTCTACCGGTTTCGGGTGCGGCGGCGTACGCTTCGTGTTCACTGTGCG
>JAJQCB010000267.1 GCA_021203005.1 Clostridiales bacterium
TCCCTGGAGTCGCCTCCGCCGGACGTTATCCGGCATCCTGCCCTGTGAAGCCCGGACTTTCCTCGTCTGCGGCCTTTCGGCACCTGCAGCCGCGATCACATGTCTTACTCATCGGTTTTCTATTATAATACGATAATGACCTTAAATACAAGCGCGAAGTGCCGCAAAGCAACATTTTTTTATAAGTAAAAACATCCGCCTCCCATAAATTCCCGCAAAATCGAATTGTGTCCGATATAATCTCCCGGAACCGGCAGGACATAATCCAGAATCTTCAGCAGGCGTTTGGCCTCCTCATACTCCGGACAGCCCGGCTCCACGGAAAACAGCATCGGCTCCACATAGCACTTCAGGACCGCCAGCTCGTAAATCAGAGCCGTATTGAACATAACATCCGCCTCCTCCTGGAAAGGAAAAATATTCTTCTCCTCCCCGCGGCGGACCGAAGGCCACCGGGCCAGCGTCTGCCGGACGCCCGTGTTCCGCGTTCTGGCATCCCGCACCATGCGGCGGAAAAGCCGCGTGTCTGTCGTGGAGAGATTGTTCTGGGAATCAATGTTTAACTGTGTCAGCGCGCTGATATAAATCTTATACTTGCACTCTCTGGGAAGACCGGCAGTCAGTTTTTCATTCAGACCGTGAATTCCCTCAATGACCAGCACATCGCCATCCTGTATTTTTAACGGCTGCGGCCGGTATTCCCGAAGCCCGGTGCGGAAATTGAATACGGGAAGTGTGACTTCCTTTCCCTCCAGGAGATCACTCAGGCACCGGTTCAGCAGCGGAATGTCGATAGCCTCCAGGCATTCAAAATCATACTCGCCGTTTTCATCCAGCGGGGTGTCTTCCCGGTTGACATAAAAATCATCCAGGGAGATGGGGTGCGGACGAAGCCCATGCGCCGTCAGCTGGATAGACAGGCGATGGGAAAAAGTTGTCTTTCCGGAGGAGGAGGGTCCCGCGATCAGCACCACTTTTTTCCGAAGATCTCCTGCGATTTCCTCCGCAATATCTCCGATTTTCTGCTCCATCCAGGACTCCTGCACCAGAATCAGCTCCTGTATCCTGCCCGCAGTGATCGCGTCATTCAGCTCGCTGATCGTGCGGACGCCCATGCTTTCTCCCCATGCCGCAGAATCATCCATAATCCGGAACAGCTTATCCATAGGGCGAAACTCTGCCGCCGTGTGGGTATCCCGGTCCGGAAACATCAGCATAAAACCTTTCTGATACGGAATCAGGTCAAACTGCCCGCCATATCCGGTAGACGGAGCCATATATCCGTAATAATAATCACGGTATCCGTTCAGGTCATAAATGTTCACTCTGGACTGGCGGCGATAACGGAACAGCCCTGCCTTGTCATCGCGCCCGCAGCTGTGAAAATAGCGGATTGCCTCCTGCGTCCTCACAGAATGTTTGGTAATGGGCAGATCTTGCCGCACCAGCTCCTGCATTTTTTCTTTCAATTCCAGGATGCGGCCGTCATCCGCAGGCAGAAAATGGTCGCCGCCGCGAAATTCACAGTAGTAGCCCTGACCGAGAGAGTGCTGCACGATTACACGAATCTGCGCTGTAGAGTACAGTTCATAAGCAGCCGCTTCCATGATCAGTGTCACCGTCCTCCGGTATGTATTCCGCCCGGATTTCTCCGCAGTCGTGACAAACTCCAGTTCCCCGTCACCCTCCACTTTTTTAAACAGTTCCCTCAGGTTATTCTGATACCGCACCAGAATAATATCATCCGGATAATCCGCCTGGAATTCTCCCGCGATATCCAGGAAAAGAGTGCCCTCCAGATAATGATATGTCTTATTTTTGATTGTTAAAGCAGGCATTACAAACCTCCTTTGCCGGCACCAACAGTGTTATAAATGTTCTTACCGTATGATAATACCTGTGGATTGCTCTCATAGTACGAAAGTGCCGCAGTTATCAGTTCTTTTTTATGCAAAAGCTCCCGAAAGCGTTCCGTCAACTTGTTTTCCCGATCCCGGGCCGGTGACGATGCATCCGCCGGGGAATTCCCTGTATCTCCAGGGGCAGGCTGCGCATCTTCCAGCTGTCTCAGAATCCGATTTGTCGTTAACAATTCCTTTTCCAGCCACCGTTTCAGGACAGGGTGACGTTTTCCAAGGAGAACCGGACCGAAAGCGTCCGCAATCTCCTCTGCCCGGACGCCGGGATGCACTCCGGCAAAATCAATCATGCTCTTATTTTTCCAATCTGCAAACAGATTTTTTTCTCCATCATCGGAAAGTTTTTCCGCTTTCATCATTGGATAAAACTTTCCGTCTTCCTCAACCATGTCCTCGTCAACAATACAGAATCCTATCTCCCGGATGCATCTGCGCACGGCTGCGATATCAGACTGCGGCTGCAGGACGAGCTCGGTAACGCTTGCCGGTATTCCGTTTTTTTCTGTAACATTCTGTTCCGTGCCTTTCTCCGGGTATCCATTTTCTGCTGCGTGGATTTGCGTCGCAGTATCCCCCAGCCTTTCATCTCCGGCAATAAGAATACGGCACATCAGACAGCCGCCCATACCGGCAATGAGAACGGTATCCGCCTCGTCCCCGCCCAGTTTTTCCAGGCCGTCAGACAGCCGGGTCTGTATGCGATCCGACAGCCCGCATTCCTCTATGTGCTGTACCGCCCGCTCAAGCGGTCCTTCATTGATATCCATGGCGATCGCGGAGGGTATTTTTTCTGTCCGGCAGAGATAAATCGGTATGTAACCGTGGTCACAGCCCACGTCTGCCAGACGATTTCCCGGCGTCACCATGTCAGCCAGGACTAAGAGCCGATCAGACATTCTGATTTTATTTGCAATGTTATTTTCTGAAATCATCCACCTCTACACTCTCTCAATCACACAACTGTGTTTCTTCGCACTTGCTCCTTTTGCGTTTTTATCATAATTAATTCCTACAAGCAACAAGTTCCCAAAATACTTTTTCAAATCGCCGTCATAACGATTCTCATGAATTTGTCTGATTGCAGTCTCCGCATCTTTATCGTATTTAAGTTCAATAATCATTGCAGGTTTATCTGTGTCTCTTCCGGGAATAAACGCATAATCTGCAAAGCCTTTACCGGTCGGCAATTCCCTGATAATTTTATAATAATTTTTCGCCGTGTAATACGCTATATAAATAGCACAGGCAAGCGAATTTTCGTCATTATAGGTCAGCACCGAAGAGCATTCCTCATGCACGGTTTCAAGCGCCTGCGCCACGATGTCGCTCTTTCCGCAAAGTGTAGCGTCAAGAAGTTTTTCAGCATTGCTTATCGCCTGTTCCACAGGTTTCCACTTCCCGCCTTTCAACGCAGACTGGAAAACCTCCGCCACCTCCCGATTTGGTATGTAAACCTCTTTTTTCCTGTGGTCATATGCTAAATACCCCAGGTGAATTAACAATGTCAAAACATCATCCTTGTCACGAAACGATATGATATCATTCTGAAATGTACTCACATCAATCTGTACTCGTTGTCCGCCCAACATAAGCACAACTGCATCCCTTAATCCATCCATGTTCATTTCAATGTATTTCTTCAGACTTTCAAAGCTTTCTGTCTGTGTCCAGTAATTCAAAATTTCCTCTTCCAACAACGCATTCATCACAGAATTAGGACTATATACATGCTTGATCCGACTAAATGAATACCCATCATACCACGATTGCATATCAGAAAAATCCATATTATATTCAACACAGAGTCTCTTTACTTCAGCTTCTGTGAATCCAACATATTCTGCAAGTCTTCCCGGTCTTGACATAGAATATTCTCTAAAATCTGTCAACGCAGATTCTGTACCATATTTTTTTATCGGAAGAATACCCGTCATGTAAGCGGCTGCAATCGTCCTTGAAGTCGTATCCTTATTTTTGAAAAGACTTCTCAGGAAAAGGATATAATCCTCCTGAAGCTGTTCATCATCTTTATATTCTCTGAACAGGGCGTCCCACTCGTCAATCACAAAAACAAACCTGGCATTTCCTTTTGATACAACGGCATATAAAGCCTTTCCAAGATTCTTCTCCCCGTCACTTATACAGCCGGGAAACGCATCCCTCAACTCTTCCAAAAGTGAGTTTTTTATGTTCCATACAATATCCGTACCATTATCCTTTGAATCACCGATAAAACCAGTCACATCAAAAGATATGACATTATACTTGTTCAGATGCTGTTCAAAGCTCTTTTTCTCTTCTGCAATTTTCAGATCTTCAAAAAGAAACCTGGAATTGCAGCTCTTATCATAATATGCACAAATCATGTTCGCATCGAAAGATTTTCCGAAACGTCTGGGCCTGCTAAAGCTGATCAAAGGCTTAGGCTTGCCAATTAAACTGTTCATAAAAAGGATTAATCCTGTTTTATCCACGTATACATCTCTTCTGATTTCTTCAAATCCTGTATATCCGGGATTTAAATAGATTCCCATGATCTGCCCTCCTTTCGATGCTATGTTCTCCTGTCATTTAATCCAGATAATCTTTCAGCTTCCGGCTGCGGCTCGGATGGCGCAGCTTCCTAAGCGCCTTCGCCTCGATCTGGCGGATACGCTCACGGGTGACATTGAACTCTTTGCCGACTTCCTCCAGTGTGCGCGCGCGCCCGTCGTCCAGGCCAAAGCGCAGACGCAGGACCTTCTGTTCCCGCTCCGTCAGCGTGCCGAGGACCTCGACCAGCTGCTCTTTTAACAGTGTAAACGCAGCGGCATCCGCCGGAACCGGGACATTATCGTCCGGGAGGAAATCGCCCAGATGGCTGTCCTCCTCCTCGCCGATCGGTGTTTCCAGAGATACCGGCTCCTGGGAAATTTTCAAAATCTCACGCACCCGCTCCGGGGGCATATTCATCTCCTCCGCGATCTCCTCCGCTGTCGGTTCCCGCCCCAGCTCCTGCAGCAGCTGACGGGATACGCGGATCAGCTTGTTGATCGTCTCCACCATATGCACCGGAATCCGGATGGTTCTGGCCTGGTCCGCGATCGCCCTCGTGATGGCCTGGCGGATCCACCAGGTCGCGTATGTGCTGAATTTATATCCTTTTCTGTAGTCGAATTTTTCAACTGCCTTGATCAGTCCCAGATTTCCCTCCTGAATCAGATCCAGAAAAAGCATGCCGCGGCCCACATAACGCTTCGCGATGCTGACCACCAGGCGGAGGTTCGCTTCCGCCAGGCGTTTTTTTGCATCGGCTCCCTGCTCCTCGATTACTTTCTGGAGAAGGATTTCTTCCGCCAGATCTTCCCTTTCCTTGCCTTCGGCTGTCTTCATGCGCTCTGTCAGGATTTCAATCTTCTCCGTGGCAACCGCGCCCGCTTCCATCTCTTTCGCCAGAGAAATCTCCTCCTCCGCTGTCAGCAAAGGAACTTTGCCGATCTCTTTTAAGTACATGCGCACCGGGTCCTCGAGGCTGACGCCGTCGGGCACCGACAAATCAATCTTCTCCGCCTCCACATCCAGCTCGTTATCCTCATCGTCAATCAGGATATCGTCGTCGTCCTCCGCCATGCGCAGGACATCCACATGATGCGCCTCCAGATAGTCCAGAATGCGGTCAATCTGTTCGGGATTTAAGTCCAGGTCCTTGAAAAAATCGCTGACCTCCTGGTACTCCAGCATATTTTTCTTTTTCTTCGCAAGCTCCAGCAGCTCCGGAAGCTTTTTCTGGAGCTGTTCCATCTTATTTTCTGTGCCTTCTTTCATCTTCTGCGTGTCTTTTTCTGCCATTGTGTTCATCCTTCCGATAAAATTGAAACCAGAATAGTATCATTGTTTCCCTAATCTATAGAAATATGCAGTTTTGCCAGTCTTTTCCTGTCCTCGACCAACTTCTGCAATCCCGCAATATCCGTGGGGTCCAGGTGTCTGGAGCGGTATGCGATGCTGTTTTGCTTCACCCGCCGCACCGTCTCATTCAGCGCCTTTTCCCGGTCCTGCTTCTTATCCAGCGATTCGATCCTCGCGTTAAACAGCGCTGCCGCCTCCCGCTGCTGCTCCTCCTCCGGAAACATGCTGATGATCCGTGCCGGATTCACACCGCCTTCCGCGTGCTGTACATATACAATCTCTGCCACCTGCCGGTAAATCTCCTCGGTAAAATCCTCAGGCCCGATCAGCTCCCCGATCCGGTCAAAAAGAGACGGGTCTTCGATCAGCCAGGTCAGCATCAGACGCTGGGATTTTTTCATGCCATCCTCTTTTTTCTTATTCTCATGAACGCCGGACTTTAACGGCTTTCTCTCAGCCGCCATACCGCCGCGCGCCCCTGCGTGATTCACCATGGACCGCAGCTGCTCAAATCCGATCTGATAGCGCCGCGTCACCGCCTCGATATAATTTTCCCGCTCCAGTGTCTCACTGAATTCCAGCAGCCGCTCTGACACCTTCCGAAAAAACGCGGTCTTGCTCTCCGGATCGGAAAGATCATAATCCCGCTCCAGCATACGGATCTCAAAGAGAAAGCTGTTCTCCGCGGCGTCAATCCTCTCCTGATAGGCCTCCGCACCCAGCGCCTTGATAAACTCGTCCGGATCCTTGTACGGCTTCATATTGATCACTTTCGCGGTGATCCCGGCCTCTTTCAGAATCGGTATTGCCCGAAGCGCCGCCCGGATTCCCGCCCCGTCGCTGTCAAAGGTCAGGTACACTTCCTTCGTGTAGCGCTTCAGCAGGCTGGCATGTCCGGAGGTCAGCGCCGTTCCAAGCGATGCCACCGCGTTGTCAAACCCTGCCTGATGGAGGGCAATGACATCCATATATCCCTCGCAGAGCAGAATCCCCTGCCGCCGCGAAGATCTGGCAAAATTCAGCCCGTAGAGGTTGCGGCTCTTATCAAAGACAATGGTCTCCGGAGAGTTGAGATACTTGGGCTCTCCCTCTCCCATGACTCGCCCGCCGAACCCAATCACGCGATTATTCGCATCCATGATCGGGAACATCGCCCGGTTCCAGAACTTGTCTCCTCCGCCCCGCGCCTCATCAATGCGAACAAGGCCGCTGTCTTTTAAAAGTTCATCCGGATATCCTCTTTTTTTCAGGTACTGGTACAGATCATCCCTGTACTTATTGGAGTAACCAAGACCGAAATGCTGCATGGTCGCGGCGTTAAGCTCCCGCTTCTGAAAATATTCCAGCGCGTGTTTCCCCTGAGGGCTCCGCAACAGACGGTAAAAATACTCCGCCGCCACTTTATTAATCTCCAGGATCTTGCTGCGGCGGTCCGACTCGCGCTTCTGCGCCGCGCTCATCTCCTGCTTCGGCAGCGTGATGCCCGCCCGGTCCGCCAGGCTCTGCATCGCCTCCTGAAACGTAAAATTCTCATACTGCATCAGAAAAGTGAACACGTTGCCGCCGGCGCCGCATCCGAAACAGTAGTACATCTGCTTGTTCGGAGACACGGAAAAGGAGGGCGTTTTCTCATTATGAAAGGGACAGAGCCCGAACCAGGTGCTGCCCTTTTTTTGTAAACGCACATAGCCGGAGATCACATCCACAATGTC
>JAJQCB010000106.1 GCA_021203005.1 Clostridiales bacterium
ACCGTCTTTTCAAATTAGCGGCGGGCAAAACCTTAAAATCGATCCTTATAAGCTGTGGCGCGCGGCTTGCTCCCTTTGATATTCAGGAGCTTCGGGAAATCACCGCCTACGATGAGCTGGAACTGGACAAGATCGGGGACAGGAAAACGGCGCTGTTTCTTATCATGTCGGATACGGACAGCACCTTCAACTTCCTCATTTCCATGGCATACACACAGCTGTTCAATCTGCTGTGCGAAAAGGCAGATGATGTGTATGGCGGCAGGCTCCCGGTTCATGTCCGCTGCCTGATCGACGAGTGTGCCAATATCGGCCAGATACCGAACCTGGAAAAGCTGGTGGCGACTATCCGAAGCCGTGAGATTTCGGCCTGCCTGATTTTGCAGACCCGAAGCCAGCTGAAAGCCATCTATAAAGATAACGCTGACACCATCATCGGCAATATGGACTCCCAGCTCTTTTTGGGCGGCTCTGAGCCGACCACGCTGAAAGAACTGAACGCTGCGCTGGGCAAAGAAACCATTGATATGTTCAACACGTCGGACACTCGCGGCAACAGTCCCTCCTACGGCACCAATTATCAAAAGACCGGCCATGATCAGCCGTCTCCGGCGACTGATAATCCGTGTTCACAGCTCCTGTCTTTTCCACCAGTTCTCTCAGGCGCTTTGGATTTTCCAGCATCGGGCATGGACGCAAATGGTTCTGGTTGAATGGCTGATTATCATGGTAAGCCATAAAGATCGGGCTCTGCAAAACTTCCAAAAGGGTATTGTCGTAAATATTGGCGTTGGAATAGTGGATGAACACGCAGGGCTCTACATCTCCTTTTGCGTTGATGTGAAGGTATCTGCGTCCGCCAGCGATACAGCCGCCAACAAACTCGCCGTCGTTCTGAAAGTCCATTCCGAAGATCGCTTTCGTTTTTCTGTATTGACGGATTCTATGATACATCAGAGTCCTCTGTTCCGGTGTCGGCATGAGTTCCGGCACTGCGTCATTTCCAACCGGCATATAGTGGAAGTACCAGATAAACAAAGCCCCGTTCTCAATCAACATGTCATAGAATTCTTCACTGCTGATACTGTCCACATTTTTGCTTGTGTAGCAGGCAGAAATCCCAAATGGAAGATTATGAGCCTTCAAAAGCTCCATAGCGTGTTGTACCTTCTTAAAGACACCGTCTCCACGGCGGCTGTCGTTCGCTTCTTCAAATCCTTCCAGGCTGATTGCGGGAACAAAGTTTTTCACTCGCAGCATTTCCTGGCAGAATTCCTCATCAATCAAGGTACCATTTGTGAAAGAAAGGAATTCACAATCAGGATGCATTTCACAGATTCGGATCAGGTCTGCTTTCCGCACTAATGGTTCCCCGCCTGTGTAAATATACATGTATGTACCCAGTTCCTTGCCCTGACGGATAATGGAATCTATGGTTTCCACACTCAGATTGAGCTGATGCCCATATTCAGCAGCCCAGCATCCGGTGCAGTGCATATTGCAGACCGAGGTCGGGTCAAGGAGAATCGCCCAGGGAATATTGCAGCCGTATTTTTCTGCGTTTTCATTCTGAATGGAAGTTCCATTCAGGCTTGCATTAAAAATGAAGTTCTGGAAAAAAGCCTGGCGTACACCTGGATCAAGATCGTAGATTTTCAGGATCAACTGATACCAGTTGCCCTTTTTATCAAACACCTTGCGGATTGCGCTCCTCTGCGATTCGTAGTAACCGTCCGGAGCCATTTTATCAACAAGCGCCATCAGTTTGGGAAGATTTTCCTCCGGATTGCCTTCGATGTACTTCAAAGCCTGGTTGATCGCAAAATCTCTCATGCCATTTTTTACTTTGCTTTTCATAATAGCTGTCCCTTTCTGCTGCCTATATAGCAACCGCTTTTTATAATCTGTTTAGCTTCTTCTACCTGCGCCGCCAAGCGCGATCACAATACAGTTGATCCCCGTTAAAATAAGGTAAATACCAATAATAATGCTGACCGAGCGAATCGAGCCAAATGGAAACAGCATCATGAAACACCCCAGTATCAGACCGATGATACTTGCAATCAGTGTAAAATAATAGCCAAAATCGCCGGCAACCGTTCGTAACATTCTCAATGTTGCCAGATTGAAAACATTGTGGGCAATAAACCATATGGGAAACAAAAAGTATACGATCCATTCCCCAACACCCGGATAAATAATCAGCATCATCCCTGTCATCACGCTGATGATCCCGGAAATTAACGCTACAATCGGCCCGAATCCGGTATATTGGTCCATCCTGATGTAAAAGAGAATATCACAGATACCCGTAATGATTGCCGCAGTGGCATACAGCATGACCATACTGGTCATTGCGCCCTTCGGCCATACAAATGACAGGACGCCCAGAATAATCATCAAAATGCCGAGTACAAGCTCAAGCCATCCAAAACCAGTTCTGTTCTTCATCCCTGTGTCCCTCCTTTCAGAATGCGCATGAACTCTTCCCCGGTAATGGTCTCTTTTTCATACAAATACAATGCCAGGCGATCCAGCGCCTCCCGGTTCTGTTGGAGTATTGCCTTCGCTTTTTTATGCTGCTCCTTTACGAGAGCTACCACCTTTTGGTCGATCTCTTTTTGGGTATCAGCAGAGCAGGCGAGGGAAGTGTCTCCTCCGAGATATTGGTTGCTTACAGTCTCCATTGCTACCATATCAAATTCATCATTCATGCCATATCGGGCGATCATTGCCCGCGCCAGTTTCGTTGCCTGCTCAATATCGTTGGATGCGCCAGTCGTGATCTGTCCAAATACAATTTCCTCTGCCGCACGGCCTCCGGTATATGTAGCGATTTTATTCTCCAGTTCTTCTTTGGTCAGGAGGCATTTATCATTCTGCTCCACCTGCATGGTATACCCAAGTGCGCCGGATGTCCGAGGAATAATTGTAATTTTCTGCACCGGGGCGGAGTCGGTCTGCATAGCTGCCACCAGTGCGTGACCGATTTCGTGGTAGGAAACCACCTTTTTCTCCGCATCGGACATAATGGCGTTTTTCTTCTGGTAGCCTGCGATGACAACTTCAATGCTCTCCTCAAGATCAGCCTGCGTAACGTAATTTCGCTCGCTGCGGACAGCACGGAGTGCCGCTTCATTTACGATGTTTGCAAGTTCTGCGCCTGAAGTCCCCGATGCCATCCTTGCAATGGTATGAAAATCGACGTCGTCCGCCAGCTTTATCTTTCTGGCATGGACTTTCAGAATTTCCTCTCTGCCTTTCAAATCTGGCAGTTCCACGGGAACCCTTCTGTCAAAACGGCCAGGGCGCGTCAGAGCGGGGTCAAGTGATTCCGGACGGTTGGTAGCTGCCAGAATGATGACGCCGTTGTTTCCTTCAAAGCCGTCCATCTCTGTCAGCAGCTGGTTCAGTGTCTGCTCCCGCTCATCATTTCCCCCAATCTGACCGTCACGCTTTTTCCCGATTGCATCAATCTCATCAATAAATACGATACAGGGTGCTTTTCCTTTGCCTGCCGGAACAGGTCACGAACCTTTGACGCACCCATGCCGACAAACATCTCTACAAATTCAGAGCCGGAGATGGAGAAGAACGGCACATTTGCCTCTCCAGCCACAGCCTTTGCCAGCATGGTCTTACCTGTACCGGGAGGGCCTACCAGCAGCAGCCCCTTCGGCATGGACGCACCCACCTCGGTGTATTTGTCCGGATTATGCAGATAATCTACGATCTCTGCCAGGCTTTCTTTTGCCTCATCCTCACCGGCCACATCACTGAAATGAATGCCCTCCGTGGATTGGACGTATACCTTTGCATTACTTTTTCCGACACCACCGAACTGTAGTGCATTCCTTCCGCCTGTCTGGTCCATGATCCTTTTGTTCATATACTGACCAATTCCGATAAACACCAGTATTGGAATAACAAACGACAGAAGAAAGCTGATAAGGGAAGATGAGCTTTGCTCGACCTCTTTCGTAAATACTGCCCCGGCAGCATACAACCGTTCTGTCAGTGTCGGGTCATACATAGTCCCTGTTTTATAAACAGTTGTATTTTCCTTGTCTGTAAAGACGATCTGGGTGTCTGTCACTTCTACCTGTCCAATGTTTTCGTCCTCGATCATTCCCATGAAGGTCCCGTAGTCCACTTCTACAATCTGACTCTGTATCAAAATCGGCTGAACAATGAGATTGAATAAAATGACTACGAGCAGCATGATTCCGTAATAATAAATCAACGGTCTTTTTGGCGATTTTATTTCTTCCATGTACGTTCCTCCTCACATTTGTGTCGTCTTTCAGTCAGGTCCTTTTTTCTTTTCTCTCTTTGAGGCTTTTCTTCAGGTCATCCAGCTGTGGCAAATTCTCAAATTTTCGGGAGATACCTTTCACTTCTATGCGTTTGATTTTCTGGAGAATCTCTTTCTGAGAGCGGCTCATTTTATCGGTATAGCGCTCTGCAAGCAATCGTGGCCAATCCTCATGCTCTGTGGCTGCGTATTCTCCGCGGTTTAACGCACTTTCTTTTGCAGGTGCGATGGACTTTTCTACTTTCTGCGGGGCGGCGGCCAACTGCCTGTACATCTCCTCCGCCCGTTGATCGAATTCCGTTTTGTAGGCTTCGATTGTTTGAAGCAGGGAGGACATGCTTGCCTCTGTTATGGCAATGTCAGCCCCCAATAAAGCAGCCAATAGAATGGAGAGTGTTTCTTCAACAGGTGTCGGAACTGCTGTCTGCATAGAGGATGTAAACGGAAGAAGATATTTTACAATCAATACACCCGCCGCTCCAAAGCCGGCGCTCACTTGCAGGCAAACACGTCCCTGGATATTAAAGGGAAGCGCACTGTAATCCCACCAGGTTGCATGAAATCGTTTTTCCAGGTACCAATGCGTTACAAATTCTATGACTGCACTCCCGAACATACATATGAAAAAAATTGCGACAACAGGCAAATCAATGTTAGCGGCGTTAAGCCGGGTGAACACTATGTCCGCAATCAACACGCTCACGCCATAAATGGGACAGACTGGGCCATATAAGAAGCCCCTATTATTCCACTCTTTGTGCCGGATTGTGCAGAAAACTGATTCCCATAGCCAGCCAAGGAAACTATAAATAACGAACTCCACAAAGTACGAAGGAATTGAAATCATATATATTCCTCGGTTACGGGGCTTTGGCAGCCAGCAGAACTGCGTACAATGCATATTTCAGGGAATGTACAGCATGATCAATCGCATACTCAGCCGCCAAACACTTGGCATCACTTTTACCCTGTAAGTCCATATCCAGATTTTCCAGATGATTCAGAACATGTTCCAGTTTGCGACAATACATAAGCTGAATATCTGCAAGCTCTGAGGACAGATCTGACTTTGCGTGGCATACTACATCTTCAAGCTTTGCATACATTTCATCTTTAGTCATCTCCAGGCTATTTAGCTCCATCTGTATTTTTTCATCATCCAGTTTTTCAATCTGGCTTATGACAGAAAGGCAATACTCATATGTTTTTTTCAATTCGTCAATTTTGACATCAAATGTTTCCCGTTCCAATCGTTGCTCACCTGCTTTCAAAATATGGGCAATGCGGCGCGGCGCATCGCCTGTAAGTTTCATGATTACCTGATTTGGATTGATGACAGTGTCAGTATAACCCATCTTTTAATGATGTAGAATTTGCAATTATTCAGTTTTGTCCTTACAAAAACGCGAAAGCGTCAGGGTTCCCCGACACTTTCGCGTTCGTCATTCTTTTTATGGAATTTCAGGCATTCTGTTATTTCAGCGGAATCAGCATCCCGGTCAGAATACGATAAAGCTGCTCCGTTATCTGATCTATATCATACTTTCCTGTAGACAGTTTTTTAATAAGGTAATAATACAATCCGTTAGAATAAAATTCAACCATGATGTCAAGATCAGCTTTTTTCAGGTCAAGATGCTCCGGCAGACATTTTTCCACAATATGGTGCATAGAAGCCTCTATCACATCAGTTGCATACTGGTTCATCGTCTGGCTGGTTTTCATCCCCTGGATTTTCACAATCAGTTTCCTGTTCTCATATCCGGTCTTTACAATGAGGCGCAGCGCCTTTCTGGGATCATCCAGGGCTATGCAGTGGCGCTCCAAATCATCAAAAGACCGTTGCAGCTGAAACTCGAACACCCCATACATATCCTGATAATGATAATAAAAAGTTTGCCTGGATATGTGACACGCAGATGTAATATCCTTCACCGTAATCCTGTCTATATCCTTTTGGTTTAATAAATCAATAAATGCATCAGCAATGATATATTTTGTATTTTTCTTCCCGCTTTCCTGATTGTCCATCGAGAGCCCTCCAATTTCCATTGTTTCCTGTTCACCGAATGGAAGCCATAGAAGAAACAGCAATGCCATTTATATATCTGTAAAATATCTAATCGTCCTGTCATTGCGTATTCTGTAATCATATTCCTATGTACCAGCTACCAGACTACGTTCTCAAACAAATCTTCTGCTAAAAATAGGGGACAGTAGTTCTGCTACCAAGAAATGCAGGCCTCTGTTCCAATGTGCTGTGACGAAGGACTCACAAAGTGCTGGAAGTATTATCCATTTATGTTAAGCCTACTGACACGATTCAAAACCTACATTGTGATGTGGGCAATGCAGAATCCCCAATCATTATTTTAATAAATAGCGCAGCATTTTTCAAGTGCCGAACAGCTGAACACTCGTATTAATAGTCAGGTTCGTTCAAATGATTTGTAAATGAAAATGAAGCAATCGCTTTGTCTGGGTGTCTTCAACATCGTCATACCAAGAAAAGTCAAACGAAAGTAATCTTACTTTGAAATAAAAAACAGCGCAGCCGAACCCAATTCAGGGCGGCTGCGCCGATTAATGTGCGTCAACGATCTTGCGCCTGTTGTTCCCGGCGCTCCTGTTCTTCCTCTTTCTGCTGCATCTTGAAGAATACCTCCACATTGTGCCTTGCTTTCTGATACTCCTGCATTTCAGACCGGGCAGCGCGGTACTCCGCATAGGTCGCCTTTTTCTCTGCCAGCACCTGGGCATATTCCGCACTCAGGTCTTTGACCTTCGGCAGCTTTTTCACGCCCAGCTGGTCAAAGGCGTTTTTTGCCTCCTTGTGCAGCGTGATTTCCGCGCGGTGCGCCTCAAAGAATTTCCTGCTGTATCCAGACTTCCGGTACTCCACATAGGTGTCCCTGGTCTTAGAATAATTGATGATGTGGGTCTTGAGGGCGGCAATCTCCACCAGCCGCTTTTCCGATGCTTTCAGCCGGTCGCTGAGTTCATCAAACCGAGCGGAGGCTGCATCTGTTTTCTGTTGCAGGTCATCAAGGCTCTCAATACCATGCTCCCGAATGAAGATCATGGTCTGTGCCATCTGCTTCAGATTATAGACCGTCGCCCAGCGCTGGTAGCCGATGCCTTTGGCCTGCATCTTCTCATCAATATCCA
>JAJQCB010000064.1 GCA_021203005.1 Clostridiales bacterium
CCCTTTATTTTAGTAACAATTCCTATTTATGCCAACTATAATTATACACTAACTTTTTGGTACAACAACCTGTATCCGTTCCCCGCCCGGATCCTGCATCCCCTGCACCTGCATATGGCGCGCACGGCAGAGTGCCAGTATTTCAAGAACATCCCCCGTGATCACTTCTCCCGGCACCAGGATCGGGATGCCGGGCGGGTACAGCCAGACAAAATCACCGGTGATTTTCCCTTCGGATTCAGCAAGCGGAACCGCTGCCCGGTCGGCATCCATCGCTTCCGCAAGCTCCATTCTTTTTACTATGAAACTCAGCGAAGAATCGCCATAGGCGATATCTGAGCGCTTAGTTTCATGTATGTAGCGGCGCTTAGCGAACCCAAGCCACGGGCGCTGGGTGAGCTTAGCAGAGTCGCTTTCACGGGATCGATAAAGATGAACAGGCGTCAGATCGACCGGCAGATTCAGATCTCCTGCAGCTTCAGGGACTGATTCCTCTCCACTGCTTGCCTCCGGCTCTCCCGCCGCTGAGATTCCGGAACAATCCGTCTTAGCACACACAGAGGCTTCCCGCTCAATCTCCCGCAATGCCTCATACAGCCGCCGGAAGCCTTCCTCCGTATCCATGATACTTGTCAGCGCCGTCACATAATGCCCGGAAGCCATCTCCATCTGGAGATGATATTTTTCCAGCAGCAGATCATACAGCTGCTGCCCGTGCAGTCCTGCCGCATCTGCGGAGATGAGGATCTTAGAGTTGTCCTTTGCGAAGATTCCTGCTGCACCCACGCACACAGGAACATAAGGAAACACTTCCACAAACCGAAATTCTTCGCACACCCCGTAAAACCGCCGCAGCCGCCGCTCAAACTGAGCAAACAGGCTCTCTTCTCTGATGTCTGTCCCGGCATATCGTTTCACATCCTCCTCCACCATGCGCACGCAGCGGTCCATCCCCGCCATGAGGACATAGGAAGGGGAAGAAGACTGGAAAATACCGAGATATCGTTTCACACGCGCAAAGTCAAACCAAGAACTTTTTATCATGTGCAGCACCGCCGTCTGCGTGTAGGACGGCAGCGTCTTGTGCAGACTCTCCACGCAAAGATCCGCTCCCAGGGCAATCGCCTTCTGCGGAAACCCCTCCGAAAATCCAAGATGCGCCCCGTGCGCCTCATCCACAATAAGCGGTATGCCATATCCATGAACGATATCCGCAATCGTCCGGATATCCGAGACAATCCCATCATACGTCGGGGAAGTGACGACCACCGCCCGCGCATCCGGATACTCCTCCAGCTTTTGCTTTACCTGTTCCGGGAAAATACTGCCCTGAATCCCGAATTCCGTGGGTTCCGGGTAGAGATACTCCACTTTCGCCTCCATGAGATACGCCGCGTGATATACCGCCTTATGGCAGTTTCTCCCTATCAGAATACGGTCGCCATTCCGGATACAGCCGCAAATGGCGGAAAGCAATCCTGCTGTACTTCCGTTTACCAGATAAAAACTCTCATCCGCTCCGAAAAGGCGGGCCAGACGCTCCTGTCCTTCCTTCAGAATCCCCTCCGCGTGGTGTAGATTGTCAAACCCTTCAATCTCCGTGATATCAATCTCCTCAGGGCGAAAATCTCCCAATTTCTGCCGTTTATGCCCGGGCATATGAAATGGATAGTAATCGGAACGGCTGTATTCTGTTAATTCTTCATCTAAATACCGGCGCATTATCGTAGTCCTTACTTGTTTTTCACGTTATATTTTCTGCATGCTTCTTCCAGCCCGGGAAAATTTACTGTCTTTCCAGCTCCTCGGTCAGCTCTATAATTTCATCAATAATTTCCCCAATATAGGCAATCGTATCCATCAGCGGTTTCTCCGACGTCAGGTCCACCCCGGCCGCCGCCGCAAACTCCTGCGGCGAAAGGGTGCCGCCCGCGGCCAGCGCCTTTTTCCAGTCGGTCAGCGCCGCATCGCCCTCCGTCTCGATTCGGCGGCACATCTGCGTCCCGATGGTGAGCCCCGCGGAATAGACATAGGAATACAGCTGCATATAGTAGTGCGGTTGGCGCATCCAGGTAAGCTCCGCTCCCTCGGCGAGTTCCACCTCATCGCCCCAGAACCGCTCCAGCGTCTCTCTCATAATCCGGCTTAAGGTCTCCGCCTGCACGCTGCCGCCCGCATCGACGATTTTATAAACCTCACGCTGATAGGCCGCCTCCAGCAGATGGGTCACAAAATTGTGGTAATACGTGTTGGAAATCATACAGGAGAGCACCCACCGGCGGAACCGCTTGTCCGGGTTCGTCTTTAACAGGTAGTGCGCCATGATAATCTCATTGGTTGTAGATGGCGCCTCCACGATAAAATCCTGATCATAGGTGTCAAACCAGGACTGGTTTGCCGACGCCAGGCGGAAGTGTCCTGCATGTCCCAGCTCGTGCGCCAGCGTCAGCACGTCCGACATCCTCTCATTCCAGGTCAGCAGGATATACGAATTCTTCTGATACGGCGATGCGCAGAATCCGCCGGTCTCTTTTCCCTGGTTCCTGGCAAAATCCACCCACCGGTCACGGAACGCCTCATGCACCATCTCCACGTAATCCTCGCCCAGCGGAGAAAGCCCTTTCGCCAGATAATCCTCAGCCTCCGCCATCGTGATTTTCGGGTTATAATCGCTGTCAATGGGAAGCTTCAAGTCCGCGTAGGTCATTTTGTCCAGGTGATGCACGCGCTGAATCAGTTTCGCGTAGCGCCGCATGTGAGGTGCCAGATGCTCCATGATCAGGTCAATCTGCCGGTCATAGATTTCCCGGGAAACCTTCTGCCCGAACAGCATGCTGTCAAACACGGAGTCAAACCCGCGCAGGTCTGCCATGGTTTTTTCCCGCTGCACCTGCGTGTTGTAGATCGCCGCCGTGATATTCTCATAGTGCTTCAGCTTATCCGAAAAAGCGCGGAACGCGCCGCGCCGCACAGCCGTCCGTGCGTCATACTCATAATCGTCCTCAAAAAGCGAATATCCCAGCGGATATTCGACTCCATCCGCCAAAAAAGAATCAAACTTCATATCCGTCAGCTTTACCACATGGTACAGCTCATAAGGAGCCTCCAGCGTCGTCGAGAGCCGGGTCAGCACTTCCTCCGTCTTCGGATCCAGGCGATGGGGTTTCTGCCGCAGAATCTCCTCCAGGTAATGGCGGTTTTTCGTCGCAACAGCCATCGCTTTCTGCAGCAGAGATTCTTCCGCTGCAGAAAGCTCACTCTCAATAAAGCTGTATTCCCCCGCCATCTGTGCCTGATCCCGCTGAATCTTCGACTGGCGCTCCTGAAGCTTCGCATCATAGTAGTCCACCGAGGCCGCCAATGCACAATAGTTGGAGACATGGTCCATTTTGATCATCAGTTCCTGCCAGGCGTCCAGACAGGCGTCAATCTGCTCCGGGGTTGTCAGCTTTCCTTTGTAATTCTCCGTAAGCTGCGCGCACATTTTCTTCGTCTCCCCATGCTCCGCCAGCATCTCCGCTTCCGTCGAATACAGGTGGGTCAGATCCCAGGTAAGTTCGACGGGCACGTCCTTTCTACTTAATAAACCCATGATATTTTCCTCTCTTTCTAATACAGCATCTATGAATATCTGTTTTCATCGCACTGCCTCAATTATTTCCAGATATTCTCATCACTTAGATTCATTTTTCCATTATAATCTGCGGCTCGCTCTTCCAATGTTCTGTGTTTCATCATTATCATGTCCTGCCCTAAAAACGCATTATGCTCTCACTCCGACGACATCTGTATCAGATACCGGTTCAGCACCGACACAAACCAGTCGACAGCCGGCCCCGTATTATCCTTCTTCCACGCAGCGCCGATACCGCAGGCGGTGCTGCTGCTGTCCAGCGGACTGTATGCCAGCGAGGCTTTCACGTAATCTCTGATCTTATACGGCAGTATCGTAATCCCAAGCCCGGACTCCACGGCAAACAGGATTTCCTCCATGGAATCATAAGTATGAACCACACGCGGGGTAAAATTCAGGTCGCGGCACACCTGGTTAATCTGCCGGCTCATATAAGCTGCCCTCTCCGGATCAAACATCAAAAACGGCTCCGTTGCAATCTTGTCATAGTCAATCTTAAAATTCTGCAGACACGGATGGTCGGTACGGCAGACCAGGCAATAATGATCCTCATGAATCTTTCGTATGTTGTAGTTTTTCCTGTGCGCCAGATCTTCCATCAGAGAAAAATAGATGTCAAACTGATCCGCCTCGATCGCAGACAGCACACCGAGCGCATCCAGCCGATGCAGGGAAATCTCCACCTGCGGATATTCACGGTGAAACCGGGCGATCACCTCCGGCAGAAAATACTTGCAAGGACTGGCCAGATAAGCGACAGACAGCCGCATCGTCCCGGAAGCATCCAGCGTGCGCAAGCGCTCCCGGCTTACAGATTCCATGTCCAGGAGACGCTTGGCATCCTCCAGAAACAGCTCGCCGGCCTTTGTCAGCACCACTCCCCTGGAAGTGCGGGAAAAAAGCTTTGCCCCCAGTTCCTTCTCCAGATCGGAAATCTGGTGGCTGATGGCAGGCTGCGTCATGTAAAACTCCTTGGCCGCCTCTGAAAAACTCAGGTGCTTCGCCGCCGAGAGAAAATAATTCAGTTGGGCAGTGTTCATATCAGACCGTCTCCTTTATCCAGGATAAAAATTATCTATCACGATGTATTTTCCCACTCCTGTTTCTTATAGTTTAAAAAGAAAAAATTCAGGCGTCAAGACTGTCATAAAAAATTTTTATACCTGATGTAAAAATGCAGAATTTCTCATTTTTTCCCGTCCGTGTTACAATCAAATGTAACAATTCGAGGAGGTACGACACTATGAAATTTGAGCATTTACTCAGCCCCATGAAAGTGGGAAACAAAGTCTATCGCAACCGCATCGTCAGCGCGCCCATGGCTTTCGGTCTGATCGTGCAGAACCCGGACGCCCGCGAGTTTTCCTATCGGAAGCTGGAGGGACCGGCCCGCGGCGGCAACGCCTGCGTCATCGTCGGCGAGACCGACGTCAACTTTGTCGACGCCGTGCGTATCCCGGGATTCCGCCCCTTTGATTTTGCGAAACCGGAGGAGGATATGGAAACTTTCAACGCTGTAGCCGAATACGCGAAACGCATCAAGAGACACGGTGCCATCGCTTTGGCCGAACTGGTTCACTGCGGCAAAGAAAAAGTGCCGTATCGCCCGGAGGAGGAATGCATCGGTCCCGTGGAAACCGTGAACCTCGCCGGCATCAAGGCCCGCCCGATGACCAAAGACGATATGGACCGCATTGCCAACGATTTTGCCACAGCAGCAGTTTATATGAAAAAGGCCGGTTTTGACGGTGTTTTAATCCACGGCGGACACGGGTTTATTTTCACCCAGTTCCTTTCCCCGCTGATGAACACCAGAACCGATGAGTACGGCGGCTCCCTGGAAAACCGCGGCAGATTCCCGAAACAGATTTTAAAGGCCATCCGCGAGGCGGTAGGCGATGATTTCCTGATTGAGCTGCGCATCGACGGCACGGATCACCAGCCCGGCGGCATCACCCCGGAGGAGACCGGTGAGTTTGTAAAATCAGTGGAAGAATACATCACTTCCGTCCATGTCACCTGCGGTATCTATGAGGAATCCGTAAAATCCGGCACCGAAAGCAGCATGTTCCATCCGCACGGTCTGAACATTGAGCCCGCCTCCATCGTAAAGTCCTACACCAGCCTGCCGGTGGGCGCGGTAGGCGGCATCAACTCTCCCGAAATGTGCGAAGAAGCCATCGCAAGCGGGAAAATCGATTTTGTCATCCTGGGGCGCCAGATGCTGGCCGACCCGGAATTTACCAAAAAATGTATGGCCGGCGAGGAAGACCGCATTCGCCGGTGCCTGCGCTGCTATAAATGCTTCCCCGGTTCGCCGGAGGAGGGTTACGACGACCTGCCGTTTAGCAGCGAGGAACTGGCGCTCTATGTGGGTCACTGCACCATCAACCCGCTGGCACATCTGCCGTTTGACCCGGACGCACTGCCGGATCCGAAAAAATCCGCAAACGTGCTTGTGATCGGCGGCGGCGTAGCCGGACTGCAGACCGCCATCACAGCGGCGGACCGCGGCCACAAAGTGACCATCGCGGAAAAATCTGACAAGCTTGGCGGACTGCTTTACTTCACAGATGTCGATATCGACAAGCCGGACCTGCGGAATTTCAAAAACATGCTGATTCGCGAGGTGGAGCGCCGTGATATCACCGTGAAACTGAACACCGACGTGACACCGGAATATATTAAGGATACCGCACCCGACGCCGTCATCCTGGCAACCGGAAGCACGCCTTCCTGCCCGCC
Source organism: Clostridiales bacterium (assembly GCA_021203005.1). GTDB lineage: Bacteria > Bacillota > Clostridia > Lachnospirales > Lachnospiraceae > Eubacterium_I. Next base: position 6,380 of record JAJQCB010000064.1, read on the forward strand.
CGTAAAAGGTATCGAAAATGCGCATCAGGCCATGGCCATCTATGACCAGACCATCGACTGCGGCAAGAAAGTCGTGATGATCGGCGGCGGTCTCGTTGGATGCGAAGCCGGACTCTACCTGCAGAAGACAGGCCATGAGGTGACCGTCGTGGAGATGCTCGACCGCGTGGCAAACGAGTCTTTCGGTATGTACCGCGAAGCGCTTGTATGGGAAATGGAGAAAACCGGTATGAAATCTATGCCGAAGACGAAATGTCTGGAGATTAAGCCGGACAGCGTCACCGTAGAAAACGCGGACGGCGTACAGACGCTGGAAGCAGATACCGTGCTCTACGCACTGGGCATGCGGACCGTCGACTCCTCCGCACTGGAAGCTGCCGCAAAAGAAATCGGCGCAGAGGTATTCACCGTTGGCGACGCCATCAAACCGGGCAAGGTAGACCAGGCAACCCGGAGCGGATATCTGGCAGGCGTTGATATCGCGAAGTAAGAATTACAACAGAGCAAAACTCCTGCGTATAAAAAGCTGATAACCAATAGCATTTTCATCCGCGAAACTGCAAATTACGTTAAACGAGCCGGCATGTCAAAAAATGACATGCCGGCTCATTTTTTATCTGACCTCTGCAACAACCTCGATCTCAATCAGGCCGCCTTTCGGCAAATTTGCCACCTCCACGCAGGAGCGGGCCGGTACCTCACCGGTAAAAAACTCGCCGTAAATCTCGTTTACCTTTGCAAAATCCGCAATATCCGCGAGGAAAATGGAGGTCTTTACCACATGATCCAGATCGGAACCGCATCCCTCCAGTACCGTCTTAATATTCTCCAGGCTCTGCCGGGTCTGGGCTTCGACGCCTTCCGGAAGGCTTCCGTCCGCCGGGATTAATCCAAGCTGCCCGGAGGTAAACACCAGATTTCCCGTCTTTACCGCATGGACATAAGGTCCCACTGCCGCCGGTGCTTCTGTAACATTGATTGATTCTTTCATACTGTCACCCTTCTTTTCATCTTAGGTAGTGTCAAAAACTACCCTGTTTTTAGTGTCTAAAACCTATAAAAACCTTGAT
>JAJQCB010000254.1 GCA_021203005.1 Clostridiales bacterium
ACATCGGTGTCTGGTATATGGAAAAATCAGGTCGCCGTGAATAATTCAGGTTTAAGTTTGTATAGACTTTTGCTGAATCACACAGAAATTTTCGGTAAGTAATTGTGTGTGACAGATATCATTACACTTTTTTGTAATAACATGAGAAATATCACTTGTCAAGAATAATAAGAGGGAAATCCCCAATGACTAGAGGTGGCTTATAGGTGCGGAGTCAGTAATGTGAAATTATCATAGATTTTTGTGAAATATGGCGGAGACAGCTTGACATTTTTCCCTGGCACGCCTAAGATAAAAATTACGATACGAAAACAGAAAACAAAACAAATCTGAATACATTTGCGGCACTATTGCAGCAGATGTATTTTTGGTATCCAAAAATAATGGATGACTGTGCGGAAAACATCATTCATGGACTGGCGGGCAGGCGCGAAAAAGAATTTGCAAGTCAGACAGATTAGAAAAAAGGAGAGACGAAAATGAAGCAGTTTATGGTAAAACCGGAAATATACCGTTACGACACCGCGCAAGCTTTTGCGGAGGAGTTTGGCATCGGTAAGGATGACCTGGTCATCACGAACGAGTACATTTATCAGCCTTATTTTGGCGCGCTGAATCTGGAATGCGAGGTGATCTACCAGGAAAAATACGGCGCAGGAGAGCCCTCCGACGATATGGCGGAGGCGATTTATAAGGATATCAAGGGAAATCCGAAGCGGATTATCGCCATCGGCGGCGGCACGGTCATCGACATCAGTAAGCTCTTCGCGCTGAAGAATGTGTCTCCGATTCTGGATCTCTATGACGGAAAACTGGAGATTGTCAAGGATAAGGAACTGATCCTTGTGCCGACCACCTGCGGTACCGGATCTGAGGTGACCAACATCGCGATTCTGGCGCTGAACAGCCGCGGCACGAAGAAAGGACTGGCGGTGGACGAGATGTACGCGGACAAAGCCGTTCTGATTCCGGAACTTTTAAAGGGGCTCCCGTTCCGCTTCTTTGCCACCAGTTCTATTGACGCGCTGATTCATGCGATCGAGTCCTCCCTTTCCCCGAAAGGAAACGGTTACACGCGGATGTTCGGTTACAAGGCGATTGAGATGATTTTAAACGGCTACAAGGAGATCCGGGACAATGGACCGGAGGCGAGAATTCCGCTGCTGGAGGACTTCCTCATCGCGTCGAACTACGCAGGAATCGCATTCGGCAATGCCGGCTGCGCCGCAGTGCATGCGCTGAGCTACCCGCTGGGCGCCACCTACCATGTGGCTCACGGCGAGGCCAACTACGCGATGTTTACCGGCGTGATGAACAATTACATGGAGATAAAGACGGACGGTGAGATCGCAAAGCTGAATGCTTTTATCGCGGATATCCTGGGCTGCGAGGCCGGGCAGGTGTTTGAGGAGCTGGAGAAGCTGCTGAATGTCCTGATTCCGAAGAAGCCGCTGCATGAGTATGGCGTTACGGAGCAGGACCTGGTTGACTTTACCGAGTCTGTCATGGTGAACCAGGGGAGACTGATGGCGAATAACTTCGTGGAGCTGGATAAGGACAGAGTGTACAAGATTTATAAGGAGCTTTATTAATTTCGAAATTGGCCTGCTCATCTCTGTGAAAACAAATGAAAACAGATGTCAGTTTTGCGTGGAAAAAACGTTTTTCGTGTTTATTTACCGCAAAAATACATCTTTTTGGCACTTTTATTTTCCGGAAAATGGGTTTAAACTCATGGCATAAAGATTGAAGCATTTTCAGGGGATGAACAGAACAGGAAGATAAGATTTTATTCAGGGCAGAGAGGTCACATGTTGATTTCTCTGCTCTTTTATATTCCAGAAGAAGTTTTATAGAATTTCCATTATTATGATGGTGTCGTGGTTTTCTTTCCGGCACGGAGGGATATGCTATGCAGGAAATCAACTGGATTTCAGGAACTCCAATCGGATACAGTGTTTTTGATGCAGTGTCGCGTTTTACACTGCTCCCGGAAAATGTTCTGGAGATTATTCTCTGCCTGCGGGGCGAGATCAGTTTTTTCGATGGATATGAGGATACACGGCTGCAGGAGGGCGAGTTTATTTCCGTGGACAGCGACGCATATTATCTGCATGGCGGGAAAAACAACCTGACTGTCTCCCTCTATCTGAATCTGGAACCTTTATATAAAAAATATCCATTATACCGGCAATGTGAGTTTATTCTGGAAGGGTATGCAGGGAGTAAAAAGACATATCCGACGCTGGCGCATATTAATGTACAGGGAATGATTTTAGGAATTCTGTCTTATCTTCTGGAATGGGAGAGGGACGATTTACAGCAGGGTTCTGTGCGGAACCGCCGGGATGAGAATGCTATAGCAGGGCAGGAAAACGAAGGGAAATTTACAGATTCCGGGGAGAAGAAAGATACGCTCTGTCATATGGCGGATACGCTTTTCCTCTTTATGGTAAATAAATTTGACGCCCTGTTTTACTGGTCGGATCACAGTGATTTCAGCGAGAATTACATTGCCCGCTATCATGAGATCAGCTCCTATATCCGGGAGCGGCCCACCGAACATGTTACGCTGTCTGATCTGAGCAGGGAGTTCCACCTGACGGAATCCTATCTTTCCGAGTTTTTGCGAAAATCCGGTCTGAGTTTTAAGGAAATTTTGTTTTATTATCGCTCCAATATCGCGGAGCGGCTGTTGCTGACATCGAATAAGACCATGGCGGAGATTGCCGACCTGTGCGGATTTTCCAATGTGAAAATTTTTACCAGATATTTTAAAAAATGGCATAACTGTACGCCGGGGGAGTTCAGAAAAATGTTTACGCAGGAAATAGATGACGATATCAGCTATAAGAATCTGGCGGAAATTGAGGGGGCACTGCAGCATGTATCCCTGATTAACCAGCGGATGCGGCTCCTGAGCCGGTTGTAAGTTTCGGATTGTATTGATGTAAGAGGCAGGTAAAAAATCAGATAGATTGAATGCAGACAGAGAGGTCACCATGTACTTTTTCTGTCTGTTTTGTTACCATAGATTTGTGGAAGAGAGGTGAAAGAATGGATGGCTCAGATCTACCCTTAAAACTGGTATTTTATATGAAAGTCTATCTCGAAGGTATCTAAAATCCTGACAGGAACCAATTACAGCGTCAACAGACAAAAAGTAAAAGGAGATTGTCATGAATGAAGTGAAAAAGATTCTGGTTCTGGGAACCGGAGCACAGGGTACCACAGTAGCAGAGAGAATGGATGAGGAACCCGGGGTGACAGAGATCCGCTGTGCGGATACTGACCACCGGGCTGTAGATGAACTGGTGAAGATACTGAAAAAAGCGAAAGGCCTCTATGTGGACGCCAACGATGTGGACAGCATCATTGCGGCAGCAGAGGGCGTTGATCTGATTGTCAACGCGCTGCCAATCCGCTTTGCGCCGAATGTTCTGGAGGCTGCGCTGGCAGTGAAGTGCAACTATCAGGATTTCGCGGCAACCGATGTTCTGGATCCCTGGTGGCCAAAGTGCATACAGATGCTATATGACAATTACGGCAGCCGTTTTGAGGCGATCGGAAAGCTGGCGATCATCGGCACCGGCTCCGCGCCGGGCATGATGTGCGTGGCTGCGCGAAATTCCATGAGGTATCTGGATACCTGCGGCGACATCCTGATGATGGTATATGAGGGCGTGGAGGCGAAGCGGTTTCTCCCGTTCTGGTGGTCGCCGTTTACGGCGCTGTCGGATATGACAGATCCCACCTTTGCCCTTAAGGACGGCGTGATTGTAGAGACAAAGCCTCATTCCCTGCCGGTTTACCGGAAGTTCAAGGGATGTGCCAACGATGTGAAGCTGGTGGAGCACGCCCACGACGAGCCGGTCTATATGGGAATCAACAAGGACACGCATTTTAAAGGAGCAAAAAATATCAACTTCAAGTATGGCGGCGTCGGCGTTGAGTTTGCGACCCCGCTGTATCGGGCCGGGTTGTTGTCCAGAGAGGAGGAAACCTACCACGGACATACGTTCGTTCCGTTTGATGTGGTTCTGGAACATCTGCCCCCGGCGCCAAAATATCGCGAAGAGATAAAAGAGATTCTCGACGAGGGGCTGGTGAAGGATGAGGGCGCCTTTGTGGTGGAATCCACGGGGACGAAAGATGGACAGCAGGTCATGGTGGAAACCTATGTGTATTCACCAGGCTGTCAGGAGTCCTTTGAGCGGGCCGGAATCACCGGAGAGATGTATCTGACCGGCCAGTGCGGAGCGTTGTTTACCAAAATGTTTGTTCGCGGTCATTATGACCAGGTGGGACTGCTGTCCTCCGATATGCTGACCTTCGATGAGGTCGACGAGTATCTGGCCATGGCAAAGGAGCTGGATATCCGGCTGGAGGTAGAGATAAAAACGCATGTAAGTGTATAAAACAGGTATACGGCGGAAGCGACTATGTTAAGCTCGCCCGGCGCCGTGACAGATTATCGTTATAAATTCAGTAAAAAGAGAGCAATGGCGTTCCCGATATAAGGAAAGCCCTGCTCTCTTTTCTATATTGAAATTTGAAAGGAAGGATATCAATGAAACTTTTAATGATCGGAGCAGGCGGTGTAGGACAGTCAGCGGTGATGCTGATCAAATCAGAGCCAAACGGAGCAAAGTGGCTGGAGAAGATGGTCGTGGCGGATTATGATGCGGCACGGGCGAAGGAGGTCGTCGCCCTGGCGGACGATAAGCGGTTTATTGCGGAGCAGATTGACGCCGGCAACGGCGAAGCCATCATCGCCATGGTGAAAAAATATGACTGTGACTTTATCCTGAATCTTGTAGCGCCGAATTTCAATGAAACTATCTTTGACGCAGCCTACGAGGCGGGCGTCGGCTATATGGACTGCGCGATGACATTGTCAAAGCGGCATCCGGAGAAGCCCTTTGAGCTGCCCTATATCAAGCTGGGTGATTATCAGTTTGAACGGTACGATAAGTGGAAAGAGAAGGGATTGCTGGCTCTGGTGGGTTCCGGCGTGGAGCCCGGTGTGGCGGATGTCTTTGCAAAATACGCCGCAACACATCTGTTTGATGAGATTGATGAAGTGAATGTCCGGGATGGCGATAATTACGAGGTGCCGGGCGTGGATGTGTCTTTCGGATTTTCTGTGTGGACCACCATCGAGGAGTGCTTAAACCCGCCGATTATCTGGGAAAAGAAAAGGGGCTGGTTTACCACGGAAAATTTCTCGGAGCCGGAGGTCTTCTGCTTCCCCGGCGGAATCGGCGATGTGGAAGTGATCAACGTGGAGCATGAGGAGGTATTGCTGGTTCCACGTGTGATCGATTGCAACCGTGTCACCTTCAAGTATGGCGTGACGCCGGAATTCAGGACAATGCTGAAAAATCTGGAAAGCCTCGGCATGGCGGAAGCCAGCAAAAAGATAAAAGTCGGAAACTCGGAAATCGCGCCGCGTGATTTTCTGGTAAAAGTGGCGCCGTCGCCGCTGGAGACCGCGAAGCTTATGGTAGGAAAGGGCTGTGCCGGCACCTGGGTTACCGGTAAGAAAGAAGGGCTGGACCGTTCGGTTTACCTGTATCAGGTGGCAGACAATCAGGAGTGTCTGGCAAAATACGGCACCAATTCTGTGGTAGCGCAGACCGCGGTAGGACCGGTGGTGATGCTGGATCTGATTGCCAACGGTATCTGGAAGGGCGCCGGCGTCTGCGGACCGGAGACCTTTGACCCGGATCCGTTTGTGGAGAAAATGGCAGTGTACGGGTTCCCCGCGGGCATCCAGGAAAAGGATTCGCCGTACGCGGAGAAACTGGCCGAGGAAGCAATCCTGGAAGTGATACCAGGATGAATCAAATGCCTGGCAGGTAAGAAAAGAGGGAGATAATCCAATTAAATTTTGGGAGGAACGCACATGGAAAAAAAGGAAACCATGGTTGAATTGCAGCATGTCACCAAAGCGTTTGGAGAGTTTGTCGCAGTGGAAGATTTCAACCTGGAAGTAAAAAAAGGAGAGTTTGTCACATTCCTGGGACCGTCCGGGTGCGGCAAGACCACGACACTGCGCATGATCGCGGGATTTGAACTCCCGACAGAGGGGACGATCCTCCTGGACGGGAAGGATATCAGCATGCTCCCGCCCTACCAGAGACCGATCAATACGGTGTTTCAGCGCTATGCCCTGTTCACCCATCTGGATGTGTTCGAAAATATTTCTTTCGGTCTGAAACTGAAGAAGCTGCCGAAAGAGGAGATCATTAAAAAGGTGCGGCGGGTACTGGAAATGGTGGATCTGGCGGGATTTGAGAAGCGTAAGGTCGCAACACTTTCCGGCGGGCAGCAGCAGAGGATTGCGATTGCCCGCGCGCTGGTGAACGAGCCGGAGATCCTTCTGCTGGATGAGCCTTTGGGCGCGCTGGATCTAAAAATGCGAAAAGAGATGCAGCTGGAATTGAAAGAGATGCATCAGAAGCTGGGGATTACATTTATCTATGTCACCCATGATCAGGAGGAGGCTCTTACCATGTCGGATAAGATCGTGGTCATGTCCGACGGTGAGATTCAGCAGGTGGGTACGCCGGAGGAGATATACAACGAACCGTCGAATGCCTTTGTGGCGGATTTTATCGGCGAGAGCAACCTCTACAGCGGCATCATGAACGGGGACAAAATCGTCCATTTCTGCGGTACGGATTTTGCCTGCCTGGACGATTACGAACTGGGCACGCCGGTGGACGTGGTGATCCGCCCGGAGGACGTGATGATTACGGAACCGACGAAAGGGCAGCTTAAGGGCGTTGTGGATTCGGTGATCTTTAAGGGAATCCATTATGAGATTACGGTGTTGTCCGGAAAAAATGAGGTGGTCATCCAGTCTACGAAAAATGTGAAAGCGGGAACCACGGTCGGCATCGGGGTGGAGCCGGACGGGATTCATGTCATGCCGGTGGATGTCATGCGAAACAGGTATGAGTGCCCGGTGAATGAGCGGTACCAGGTGGATTTCCTACGTATGCCGGTGGACTGTGATTTCACTGCATTGTATCCGGGATCTGTGATGAAAGACGGCAGGCTGCTTGACGCCCAGGGCGAGACGATCGCGCCGGAGAAGATTCGAGTCATGGTTTCCGTGGAACCCCAGGATGTCTATATGAGCGACGACCTGGAGATCGGCATTGCGGTAGGCAACATCATCCAGCTGATCTATAAGGGAGACCATTATCAGTATATCGTCCGTTCGGACGAGGAGGATGACTTTGTGGTGGACGATCCGGATCTGTGGAATATGGACGACCGGGTCAGCATCAGCGTGGATCCGAAGCGGGTCCAGGTGGAACTCAAAAAATAGAAGGGAGGAACCGTAACCATGAAAAAAGCCGGTTTTTCCAGAAAACAGCTGGGGATTCCCTACCTGATTTTTCTGCTTGCCTTTGTGGTGGCGCCTCTGCTGGTCATTGTGTATTACGCGTTTACCAACGGGAGCGGACAGTTCTCGCTGCAGAATCTCATTGACTTTTTTACCAACCGCAACACAATCGGGACGCTGGTGTACAGTGCGATTATTTCTGTGCTGACGACGCTGGTCTGCCTGCTGATCGCTTATCCCACGGCATACATTCTCGCGCGGGGAAAGTGGAAGAAGAACACGTCGCTGATCATGATTTTTGTGATGCCCATGTGGATCAACTTTACACTGCGCATTACGGCGCTGAAGGAAGTATTGACGGCAATCGAGGGGAATATGGCATTTTTCCCTATGGTCAACACGATCATCGGTATGACCTATGATTTTCTGCCTTTTATGATTCTGCCGATTTATAACCAGCTGGCGAAACTCGACGACGGTGTGATGGAGGCGGCCGCGGATCTGGGAGCCACCCCGCGGCAGTGTTTTTTCAAGGTGGCATTGCCGCTGTCCGTGCCCGGAATTATCAGCGGTGTGATGATGGTGTTCCTGCCGGCCATGACCAACTATGTGGTCCTGGATATGCTGTACAACAGCACCTATATCATGGGCAGCCTGATCGGCAGCTATTTCAGCGTGGAGAACTGGAACAACGGTTCCATGATCTCCCTGGTGCTTTTGGCAATCATCTTTATCGTGTCCGGATGCCTGAATAAATACGGGGATGCGGAGGCTTCTGAGAGAGGAGGCGCGGTCTTTTGAAAAAGAGAAAATACGGACAGACGATTTTCCTGGCGCTGGTGCTTTGCTTTATCTACCTGCCGATCGTGATTCTGACGGTGTACAGCTTCACGGATTCGGCGCAGATCGGGAGAATTCACGCTTTCTCCATGCAAAATTATATCACGCTGTTTACATCGGAGGAACTGCTGGTGATGATCCGGGGCACCGTGGTGCTGGCCGTGGTGACATCCGCAATTTCAACGGTGTTGGGGACGCTGGGAGCTATCGGTGCATACTACTCGAAAAAGGGGCCGGCGTCGGTTATCCGCACGATCAATCAGATCCCGGTGGTTAATGCTGAGGTAGTGACGGGTTTTTCCATCTGTATCCTGTTGATTGTGGTGCTTGGCATCAGCCGGGACACTTTTATCCCTATCGTGGTCGGCTATGTCGTGCTCTGCTCGCCCTTTGTGTATCTTTCGGTAATACCGAAGTTAAAACAGATGGACGATAATCTTTATGAGGCGGCGCTGGATCTGGGCGCACGGCCATTCTACGCGCTGCGCCGGGTGCTGATTCCGCAGATTATGCCGGGTATCGTCTCCGGGTTTATGCTGTCCATCACATTGGCGCTGGATGATTATTTCATTGCCACTTATACGAAACCGTCTACCTTTGATACGATCAGCACCTATGTGGTCAATGCTACCAGGGGTGCGCAGACCAGCATCAAGACGGCGCTGTGGGCTCTGTCCACCATCATTTTTGTCATCGTGATTCTGGTGGTCGTCGGTATGAACCGGTCCGCAGCAAAACAGGAAGAGGGGCGGTGAGGATGATGGTGAGATTGGACAAAAAGAGCAGCGAGAGCAAAATAAGGCGAAGTTATGTAAAGAGACAGGAGAAGTGTGTGCGAACGTATCGGTTTGAGTGGGAAAAATCTGAAAAGACCGGTCTGTATCGGCTTACCCGTGGCTTCTTGATTTTATGCCTGGCAGGCTGTCTGGTATTTTTGTCGGCGGGGAACGAGGTGGCCGCGCTGGCTGCTTCTTTGGACTCTTCGGAGACAGGGGTGGTTATTGAAGAGCCGGTTCGGGTGGCTTCTGTCGGGGAAGACGATACAGAGACAACTTCTGCGGAAACCGCGGAAGAGAAACCCACAGGAGAAGAACCATCTGCAGCGGAAGCAGAGGAGGAAACAGACACTTCCGACAGCTCGGAAACCATCGTACTTCGTATCTGCAACTGGGAAGAGTATATCGACGAGGGCGACTGGGATGACGAGGAAATCATCGAGCTGGACAATGGTGTTTCGATTCTTGGTGAAAACAGCATGGTGGAGGATTTTGAGGAGTGGTATTATGAGACCTACGGTCAGAAGGTGGAGGTAGAGTATTCCTGCTTTGGTACCAATGAAGAACTCTACACACTGATGAGCCTTGGCAACGAATACGATCTCGTCTGCCCTTCCGATTATATGTTTATGAAACTGATCGCGGAAGATAAGGTACTGGCTTATTCGGATGAATTTTTTGATACTTCTGTTGAGACAAACTATTATATCAATAACGTGTCACCGTATATTAAAAATATCTATGACACCAATGAGATTAACGGCGAGGCCTGGAGCAAATATGCGGCGGGTTATATGTGGGGGATCACCGGCATGGTGTACGACCCGGAGGAAGTGACGGCGGAGGAGATGAGTTCTCTCTCCATTCTGCTTAGCGATGATTACAGCAAGCAGATCAGCATCAAGGACAGTTCCAGAGATTCCTACTTTATGGCTCTCGCCATCTACAAACAGGAGCTGCTCTGCTCGGAAGAATTCCGGCAGTCGGAGGACTACAGCGAGCGCCTCCAGGAGGAGATGAACGACGTCAGCTCCGAGACGATCGCCGGAGTGGAGGAGATTCTGACGCAGATCAGCCGGAACGCGTATTCCTTTGAGACGGACAGCGGAAAGGCAGATATCGTTGCCGGAAAAATTGTCGGCAACTACCAGTGGTCCGGTGATGCGGTTTACTCTATGGATCAGGCGGAAGAGGACGACGTCTATCTGGAGTTTGCGGTTCCGGAAGAGTGTACGAACATCTGGATGGACGGCTGGGTGATGTTAAAGGATGGGATTGGCGATGACGCGGCGAAGCAGCAGGCGGCGGAAGCCTTTGTCAACTTCATCTCCATGCCGGAAAATGCGGTGCGGAATATGTATTATATCGGATATACTTCCGTGATCGCCGGAAACGAAGATAACTCGACCATGTATGAGTACGCGAACTGGTGCTATGCTTCGGAGGATGAGGAGGATGTCGTGGAATATCCTCTGGGCTATTTCTTCAGCGGCGACAATGAGGACGAAAATTATGTTGTCCTGGTCGATGAGGAGGAAGCTTCCAGGCAGATTTTTGCCCAGTATCCCACGGAAGATGTGCTGGAACGGGCGACGATCATGGAGTACTACTCCACGGAAAAAATGTCGGAGTTAAACCAGATGTGGATCAACATCCGCTGCTTTCATGTTTCGGATTATCCGATCGGGGTCTGGGTGGCAATCCTCGCGGCCGTGGCTGTGGTTGTGCTGCTCTGCCTGAGAAAGAGGTATGTGAGAATACATCAATATGAGCGATAAGCGACGAGTATGCAGGTTGTCTTCGTGTTGTTGACTGCTGGCAGTCATAAGACACGGAGGCGAGCTGCATAAGAGTGCAACGGACACCGAGAAACGCAGGGCGTTTCGAGGTGACTCGTCGCTTATCGCGGGGCAGAGGGAAACGAGTGCCGATCCCTGCTGGCAGGGAAAAGGTACTGTGCGGAGCCGGGTTGGAGTGCAACGGACACCGAGAAACGCAAGGCGTTTCGAGGTGCTCGTCGCTTATCGCGGAGTAAAGGAAGGATTAAGATGGAGACAAAATTGAATTACATCGCCGGTGAGTGGACACCCTCCGCTTCCGGCAAGACAAAAGATGTCATCAACCCCGCCACAGGGGAAGTGATCTGCGTGATGACAGACAGTGCGCCAGAGGATACGGAGCGGGCGATCGCGGCGGCGAAGAAATCGTTTTATAAGACCAGAGAGTGGAGAGACGCGGACGTTCAGGAGCGCGCAGACAAAATCCTGGAGATTGCTGCTTTGATGGAGAAGTATAAGGACGAGCTGGCGCGTCTTGACACGATGGACAATGGAAAACCGCTGCGGGAGTCCGAGGCGGATGTGGATGATGCAATTCATTGTTTCCGCTATTATGCGGGGATGATCCAGGCTCCGTCCGGCGTGACAATGGATGTGCCGGGTGGTTTTGGCCCTATGTACACGCACACAATCAAGGAGCCGGTGGGCGTCTGCGGATTGATTACACCGTGGAATTATCCGATTCTGATGGCGACCTGGAAGCTGGCGCCGGCGATTGCGGCGGGCAACAGTATCATTTTTAAGCCAAGCTCCGACTGTCCGCTCTCTGTGGTGAGATTGTTTGAAATTTTTGAGGAGGCGGGTATGCCGGCGGGTTCGGTCAATCTGGTGCTGGGTTCAGGCGCGAATGTGGGGCATATTCTTGCGGCAAGCAAAGACGTGGACATGGTGACCTTTACCGGTTCTACGGCGGTCGGACAGAGTATCATGGCAGACGCGGTGGCGAATGTTAAGAAAATCGGCCTGGAGCTGGGAGGGAAATCCCCCAATATCATTTTTGCGGATTGTGATCTGGAGGGCGCCGTGGAGTGGGCCATGGTGGGAACTTTCTTTAATCAGGGACAGGTGTGCTCCGCCTGTGCGCGGATTTATGTGGAGGAGAGCATTCATGATAAATTCGTAGCGCGCCTGAAGGAGAAAGCGGAGGCGATGACTATCGGAAATGGGATGGATAATCCGGACATCGGACCGGTTGTCTCCGAGGCACAGATGCAAAAAGTATTGCGCTATATTGAGACCGGAAAAAACGAGGGAGCGACCCTTGTGACCGGCGGATATCGTTACACAGAAGGAGATTGCGCGAAAGGGTACTTTATCAAGCCCACGATCTTTGATCACTGCACGCAGGATATGACGATCATGAGGGAAGAGATTTTCGGACCGGTCGCCTGCATCAGCACGTTCAAGACAGAGGAAGAGGCGATCGAACTGGCGAATGATACGAATTACGGTCTGGCGGGGACGGTCTGCTCCTTAAACATTGCCCGGGCAATCCGTGTCATGAAGGAAATCCGTGCCGGTATTATGTGGATTAACTGCAACCAGCCCACCTATACGGCGGCGCCGTGGGGCGGTTATAAGATGAGCGGTTTCGGCAGGGAGCTGGGCGTCAACGGTCTGGACGAGTATACGGAGACGAAACAGGTTAATATCGCTCTGGATTCGGGTCCGATCGGCTGGTATGAGAATTAAAGCGAACTCATGATGTGCCGCAGCACAAAAAAGAATGTGCCGGCGTTTCTTGCGGGTCTGAGAGTAATTGCATAAAATAAATCGTAGTATTATATATGGAAAAGAGGGAGGCTTGTATCATGGATGCAGCAAAAATTACAGAGACACAGAAAAACTATGTGCTTCAGTCCTGGAGCAAACAGGCGGGTATCAATCCGCTGCCGGTAGAAAAGGCAGAGGGAATCTACTTTTATGATTATGACGGGAACCGTTATGCAGATATGTCTGCCCAGCTGGTCAACCTGAATCTGGGATTTGGAAATAAAGCCATTGCGGATGCCATCAAAGAGCAGGCAGACCGCTATTGTTTTGTCGGACCTTCCTACGGTTCGGATGTCAGGGCACAGCTGGGCGAGAAAATCATTTCCATGATGCCGGAAGGTTTCGGCAAGGTGTTTTTTACGAATGCGGGTGCGGATGCGAATGAGAACGCGGTAAAAATCGCGCGGATGTATACCGGAAAGAATAAAATTTTCAGCCGCTACCGCAGCTATCATGGATCTTCTTTCGGAGCCGGCAATCTGACCGGCGAGCCGAGACGCTATGCTCTGGAACCGGGCGTCCCCGGATTCATCAAATTTATGGATCCGTATATTTATCGTGAGGCAGTGGGTTTTACATCCGAGGAAGAAGCTGCCAGTTATTACCTGACTAAGCTGGAGGAACAGATTCAGTACGAGGGGCCTCAGACAATCGCTGCGATTGTGATGGAGACCATCACGGGTTCCAACGGCGTCATCATTCCGCCGAAAGGTTACCTGCCGGGTGTGCGGGCACTCTGCGATAAATATGATATCCTTATGGTTTGCGATGAGGTTATGGCGGGCTGGTATCGGACCGGAAAGGCGTTTGCCTTCATGAATTTCGATGTGGTGCCGGATATCGTCACTTTTGCAAAGGGCGTGACCTGCGGCTATGTGCCGCTGGGCGGTGTCATCGTTTCCTCAAAAATCGCGGCGTACTTTGACGACAATGTGCTCTCCTGCGGACTGACCTACAGCGGCCACCCCCTGGCCTGTGCGGCGGGTGTCGCCTGTGTCGGACAGTATGATGAGCTGGGAATCGGGGAAAACGTTGCAAAATCCGGTGCGGTTCTGGCAGAGATTCTTGACAGCTATGTGGATAAATACGCCTGTGTCGGTGAGGTGCGGCACATCGGTCTGTTCTCCGCCATCGAACTTGTGAAAGACAAGGAGACAAAAGAACCCATGGTTCCTTACGGCAAAGACCCGGAAGGAGTGATGGGAAAAATCATTGGTCTGCTGAAAGAGCGCCGCTTCATGACCTATTCTCATGAAAATATGATTCTGATCTGCCCACCGCTGATCATCACGGAGGAGCAGGTGAGAGAGGAAATGGCAAAGATGGATGAGGTGCTGGCAATCGTAGATGATAAGATACTTGGAATTTAAAATACAAACTTAAAAATAATCGGATTGTATTATATTCCATTTTGATAACACAATTCAAAATATTTTGCGCAGACAATTTTTCACTGTGCACTGTGAGTTTTATAGAAAAATATGTTGTAGCAGTAACTTATAGCAGAAATAAGAACATCGCTTCCATAAGCAGACGGTAGGCAGATTTTCGCAGCTTTCCGAGCATAGTGTTTGCTGTCGAAGCATGTTTGAGCACGGAACGTGCGAGTTTGCGGAGACAGCAAACGATAGGCGGCGTAGGAAAGCCAGAAAATCAACGTGTCTGCTTATGGAAGCGATGTCCTTATTTTTTCAATAAACAGGAGGACAACTCATGCAGATTTTAAAAGACTACATCGGCGGCGCCTGGGTGGAGAACACCGGCGGCCGCTATATGGACGTAACCAATCCCTCTACAGGGGAAGTCATCGCGCAGGTGCCGGTGACGACAGCAGGACACATGGAGAACGCGATTGCCTCGGCGAAAGAGGCATTTAAGACCTGGTCGCGGATTCCGATGACACAGAAAGTACAGTATCTGTTTACTTTCCGCAATGAGCTGGTGGCGAGAAAAGAGGAGTTTGCGAAGCTCATTGCCACAGACCAGGGCAAGCATTACACGGACGCTCTGGCCGAGATGGACCGGATCATCCAGTCCACCGAGACCTGCTGCGGATTTCCGCTGATCATGCGCGGCGACAAAATTATGGTGAGCACCCGGGTGGAGGCGGAAATCCGCAGAGAACCCATCGGTGTGATCGGTGCGCTGGCGCCCTTTAACTTCCCAGCGCTGGTCTGCGGCTGGTTCGTTCCCTTTGCTCTGGTAACCGGCAACACGATGGTTTTCAAGGCATCGGAGCAGAGCCCCATGTTTATGCAGGCTATTGCGGATGTCTTTGACCGGATGGGACTTCCGGCGGGAGTTTTCAACCTTGTCAACGGCGACGCACCGGTGGTGACGCAGATGCTGGAGAGCCCGGATATCGCGGCTATGGCGTTTGTGGGCTCCTCAAAAGTGGGGCAGATTATTGCTGAGGGCTGTGCAAAGACAAACAAAAAGTCCATGATCCTTGCCGGTGCGAAAAACACTGCTATCGTGGAGCAGTCGGTGAATATTTCCGGTTTTGTGAAAAATTTTAAAAACGCCTGCTTCGGCGCGGCGGGACAACGGTGTATGGCAGCAGCAAATATTGTTGTGGAAGAGGCGGTCTATGACAGTGTAAGGGCAGCTATGATTCGAGCGGCGGAGGAGACTGCGGTGGGAGACGCTAATGACTTAAATGTCTATATGGGGCCGGTGATTTCTGAGGCAGCCGTAAAGCGGATCCACGGGTTTATCGAGCGCGCGGAAGCGGAAGGCGGAAAGGTGATTGTAGACGGCAGGAATATCCGGGAGAAACTGCCGGAGGCAAACAAAAACGGCTTTTTCGTGGGACCTACCATTATTGAGGGCGTGACGAAAGATTTTGAAATCGCAAAGGAGGAAGTTTTCGGTCCGGTGGTTGCCCTTATCAAAGTAAAGAGCTATAAAGAAGGAATTGACCTGATCAATGAGTCCGTATACGGAAACGGCGGCAGCATTTTCACGGAGTCCGGCATCGTAGCGCAGGATTTCCTGATCAACACAAATTCCGGTATGATCGGCGTCAATATCGGCGTTCCTGCATCTATGCCGTACCTTCCGTTTGGCGGTACCAAGGGTTCGCTGATGGGAGGTCAGTATAAAGCGCAGATTTCCGACGCGCTGGAGTTCTTTACCAAACGGAAAGCCTGTACAATTCAGTATTTCGGACCGGAGGATGTAGACTGGACAAAAGACTTTATTTCGGAATTCAACGTAAATGAGACGAAGTGATAGCCTGATTTTATAAGGATATCTGTCAGGCTGCAGAATTAATTGGGAGAGCAGGACGAATGGAGATTACACCCCGGCAGATTTGTCCTGCTTTTCACTGAAAATAAGCAGAAAACTTCTGATCTGCAGCGCCAGTTGCAGCTGAAATATCTCATTCCCGTCATCAAAATCCAGATCGAGCAGTTCCCGGATTTTATTGATCCGGTAGTTGACCGTGTTCCGGTGACAGGACAGTGCGCCGGCGGCCTTTGCCAGATGGCGGTCGTATTTTAAATAGGCTTCCAGAGTCTCCAGATAATTTCCCCCGTGCGAGGCATCGTAGTCCTCCAGTGTGCCCAACCGTCTGCGGTAATATTCCCGCAGCGTGTCGCAATCCCGCGCCTCGAGCAGGACGGAAAAACAGCCCAGATCGTCAAAGCGGAGCAAACGGTTATTCCCGGATCTTCTTTCAAGCGCTGGGGATGCTCCTGCCGTGTTTTCAGCCTGGACGACAGTCAGTGCGGCGGAAGCCTGGCGGTAGATTTTTTTAAATTCCAGTCCGGTGCGTGTCTGGCTCAGGCCGATATGGATATCCGGCAGTGCAGGTATGGCTTTGCAGGAAGTAAGCAGCTCCGCGGCATGCGTTTCTACAGCTTCTGCCGCTGCATTGTGCCACACGATGATAAACTGGTTCTGATATTCAAAGAGGACGAATTTCAGATTCCGCCCGGAAGGACAGAAGGCGGCGGTGCGGCGGAGCAGGCGTTCGCACTGATCGAGTGTCTCTGCCGGGCAGTCCGCAGAGATGATAGCCATGGCATAGGAATCGGATCCCGTGCAGGAATAGCTTTCCAGGAGCTTTGCTGCCCTCTGCGGCAGCTCATCCTCCCGCAGAATGGATAGAAAAGCGTTTTCGATGTTATATTTCTGTTCCCGGTACGCAAAAATCCGGTTGCAGTAGGTCTGCGTCAGATTCGACAGGTGAATTTCCCAGGGAACGGTCAGCAGCGGGAAGCGGCACCGGTCGCACAGCGCCGTCACTTCGGCGGGAATGTCTTCTTCCATAATGTATTTTCCGGTATTCAGGATCAGTCCGCTGGTCTCTTTTTCAATCATCGCTTTCACGAAAGTGAGCAGCCAGTTTTCCTCCAGGGAGGAGGCGAAACCGGTGCTGATCACCAGCTCATCTTCTTCCAGAAACGCGGTGTTGTTGATATCCTCCGCGATATAGAACCAGTTGACAATCCGGTCCATACCGTTTCCTCCGGCGATCAGTTTTATTTTATATTGCTGTCTGGTGTCCCAGTATAGGTCTCTCACGAAAACAGGCATCTGCTGCACCCTCCCTTTTCCTTTTGGCTCTGGTATCATCAGAATAGCAGAAAAGTTTTGTGCTGGCAACATAAAAATATTGGTAGAAATTGGTCTGAAATCCTATTTTATTGTGAAATTCATTGTAATATAATACAGATATCGGCAAGGAAGTCGGAGACGTGATTTCTTTGCCCTTTTTGTTTTCGTGTATCGTATCGTTGTAAAATGGAAAAATGCGGCGGCCGACGGAAAAGCGCATAGTGTATCGGCGGCGCAAATCGAATGAAAAACAGGAGGAGCAGACAATGTTGAGAACTGATTTACCGAAGATCGTCACGGAGACTGTGCCGGGGCCGAAGGCGCAGGAGATGATCGCCAGAAGAAAGGCGGCGACCCCGTCCGCCATCGGATGCATGTATCCGGTCGTCATCGAGCGCGGCGAAGGCGCTATGATCGAAGATGTGGATGGCAACAAGTTCCTGGACTGGATCGGCGGCGTCGGCGTTTTGAATATCGGATTTTCCCAGCCGGAGGTTGTGGAAGCGGTGAAAGAGCAGGCGGACAAGTATTTCCACGGCATGTTTAACATCGTGACTCATGAGGGGTATGTGGCTCTGGCGGAAAAACTGTCGTAGATTGCACCGGTAAAGGGCGATAAAAAGAAAGTATTTTTTGCCAACAGCGGTGCGGAAGCGGATGAGAACGCGGTGAAGGTGGCCAAAGCTTTCACAAAAAGAAACAACATTATTGTATTCTCCGGGGCATTCCACGGCCGTGCTCTTCTGACCATGTCCATGACATCCAAGAAAGCTTACGCTGTCGGTATGGGACCGTTCCCGGATGGTATTTACCGTGCAACTTTCCCGTACTATTACCGCAATCCGGAAGGCATGCCTCAGGAAGCAGCCTGCGATTACTATATCAAATCGATTCAGGATGTGTTCGAGCAGTGCGCGCCGGCCAACACGATTGCGGCAATTGTGGTGGAGCCGCTGCAGGGCGAGGGCGGATTTATCCCGGCTCCGATTGAGTGGATTAAGGCAGCGCGTCAGATCTGTGATGAGAACGGCATCCTGCTGGTAGCCGATGAAGTGCAGAGCGGTTTCTGCCGGACAGGCCGGATGTTTGCTTCCGGGTACTGGGCGGAGGCGGGCGTGCAGCCGGATATCATTGCAACGGCAAAATCCATTGCAGCGGGCGTACCGCTCTCCGCAATCATTGCCCGTGAGGAGATCATGGAAGCGCCTGCACCGGGAACCATCGGTGGTACATACTGCGGCAATGCGCTTGCCTGCGCGGCATCCTTAAAGACTATCGAGATTATGGAGCGGGATCATCTGGCAGACCGGTCTCTGGAGATCGGAGCCAAGGTTACCGCCCGTTACAACGAATGGAAAGAAAAATATAATGTGATCGGCGATGTCCGCGGACTGGGCGGCATGATCGGTCTGGAACTGGTAAAAGATCAGGCGACCAAAGAGCCCGCGCCGGAGATGACGAAAGCGCTGGTTCTGGAGTGTGCGCAGAACGGCCTGATGATCGAGAGCGCCGGCACTTACAGCAACGTCATCCGTTTCCTGGCTCCTCTGGTGATGACGGACGAGCAGCTGGAGGCGGGACTTCAGATCATGGAGGCGGCTCTGGTCAGGGTGATGGCTCAGTAAAAGATACAGAGCGGAGAAAACAGTTTTCATCGTATGCTTTTAAAGTCCGGCAGGTGATGATGTTATATTTTTAATTAAAACATGGTAGTGATAAGATCCCCGGAGATATCAGTTTTCCGGGGGTCATTGCTTTTTTCCCCTCTTTTGTGGTAGGATAAGAGTACGTGAGCAAGAGGGAGGTGCAGTGTGATGTTTGAACTGGTTATTATCATTGTAGTGATCGCCGCATTTGTTTTATCCCGGTCATCGAAGCGAAAAGCCACGGGAAATGCACGGGGAAAAAGCAGTAATCCGGGAACGAATAAGTCCGCTGACGTATTTGGAGCGGGACCGGACAAACAGCCGCTTTACACAAAGCAGGCGAAGCCGAATGCGCCAAAACCGGGCACCCGGACAGCGAAGCCGAACAAGCCGAAACCGGGCACCCGGACAGCGAAACCGAATACGCCGAAGCCGGAGAAAATGAAAAGAAGGCCGGAACAGGCTATGGATAAGGATCAGAAGGTGCGTTACCAGGCATATAAGGAGGCCAAACAGAGCGGCCAGAGCGCCTCGGCGTTTGCGCATCAGATGCATGTGGATGACATCCTGGAATCCGCGAGGGAGAACACCCGGGAAGTGCAGATCGACAATGACATGGATACCATAGAGATCGGCGATCTGTTGGAGAAGGTGCAGGAGAATATTGTCAAGGGACCGGACGATACTCTGAAATTCCAGAGGGATTTTCTGGCGGAGGGGATGGATTTCCTGAACCGCTGCACCGCGATGCCGGGACAGTGATAATAGAGACGACAAATTTTATTTTGCCTAATCGAATTTATGCAAAGCAGAGAGCCAGAGGTTCTCGTGCCGAGTAAGGCAATAAACCAGCTGCTGATATAGTCAGGCAGCAGAAAAGAGGGATTGAAAATGGCGCAGGGAAATCCTATGCCGGGAGAGAAGTATCTCCACTTTAAGAATCGTATGTATCAGGTGATAGCGGTGGCGTATCACTCAGAGACAATGGAACCGTATGTGGTTTATCAGGCATTGTATGGAGACTTTAAAACGTATATCCGGCCATATGACATGTTTGTCAGTGAGGTGGATCATGAAAAATATCCGGATGTAAAGCAGAAGTATCGTTTTCAATATATGCCGGAAACGGGATGGGGACACTCATCGGAACATGGCGTTCCGGCAGCCGGAGCGAGGGCTGGGAAAATAAATGAGAAGGAACGGTCCGATTCGGATGAACTGACGGGAATCGACATGAAGGAGCCGTCCGATTCGGACAAATCAATGGTAATCGATGCGAAAACACAGTCTGACGCCGGACAGCAAATGAATTCCGCAACAGAGAAACAGTTTCCGGCAGGAGTACAGGCGGAAAGCGCGGAGAAGCAGCGTCCGCAGCGTGTGTTGAAAGTTTTGAGAGCAGAGGGAAAAAGAAAGGCTGTGCCGGATATTTCGGTTTCTGCCGCAGAGGAGCCGGAGGAAAAAATGAACCCCTGGCTGGAAAAATTTCTTGATGCAAAAGGGTTCGAGGAAAAGTACAGGATTGTCTGCGATATGCAGAGAGATATCACAGACCGCCTGATTGACGATATTGCGGTGGTCATGGACCTGGCCATCCCGGAGGGAGATCTGATCGATCGCTATGGGCAGTTGAAATACTGTATGCGCACCAGGCAGAAGTATGAGATGGGGCGCCTGCGCTAGTGTGACACACTGGAAGAGGGGAGAAGCCATAATGTTCAGAGACATGAGAAGATGTAAACAGTTGATTTCTGACAATGAGTGTCGGGAAATTTTAAGGTCTGAAAAAAGAGGCGTATTATCCGTAATCGGTGATGATGGTTATCCGTATGGTGTCCCAATCAACTTTTTTTACGATGAAGATGAAAATGCTCTGTATTTTCACGGTGCAAGACAAGGGCACAAAATAGATGCAATAAAAAACTGCGGTAAGGTAAGTTTTACAACGTGGAACCGCGGCTTACAAAAAGACGGTGACTGGGCATTCTATATTACAAGCGTTATTGTGATGGGAATCGCTGAGCTTGTAGATGATTATGATGTCGTTTATGAGAAAGCACATAAACTGGCAGATAAATATTACCCGTCAAAAGAGGAAATAGAAACGGAATGGAACAGAGATGGAAAGAATGTTCAGCTGATTGCTGTTCGCATCCAACATATGGCCGGAAAACTCGTGCATGAAAAATGAGCGCGCGAAGTGTCGCAGAGCGACACTTTTTAGAACAGATTCCGAAAAATCAGGGGGCGTGATACCCATACCGGCTGATATAGCTGTTGTGGTAGATTTCACAGTAGGTGACATCCTCTGCAAACCACACCGGAGGGACGAAATCATTTGCTTCCTCCACGGTGGGGAATTCTACCTCCGCAAGGATCAGCGGTGCGGCTTCCCCCTCAAAGATATCCAGTTCGATGGTGTACTTTCCGAACGGGATGCAGTATCTCTTTTTGGAAATGTAGATTCCGTCGGCCTTTGGCTTCAGGTGCTCGTAAGCTTCCGCTGTCAATGGGAGATTGTATTCCTCGCGGCTCAGCATGCCTTCGGATTTGTAAGTCAGGATATAATCGTCGTCCTGCCGCCGGATGCGGATGACCGGGTCGGTGCAGAGATACCCCTGCTCGATTTGATGGCAGGGGTAAGCGGACAGGTTTTCGGGCAGCTGGGATATTAAAAATTTGCGTTCGATTTCCATAGTTAGCCTCCGGTGCTTTTTATCATTACAACAACACTTTCATTGTAAATCAAAATAGAAGAAAGGAAAAGAGCAGAATATGAAAAAAATAGCAGTTCTCGTTGTGGATGGTGTGGAGGAAGTAGAGTGTCTGACCACAGTGGATTTTTGCCGGCGCGCCGGCATTGAGGTGACGACCGTGTCCGTGACCGGACAGAAGCAGGTGTTCGGCAGCCACAATATCACGTTTATGACAGATATACTTTATGCAGATGTTGATTTTTCTGATTTTGATGCTGTTGTCTATCCCGGCGGTCCGGGAACCGGGGCATTGGGCGCGGCGGAGGGAACGCGCGCACTGGCGGAGCAGTTTTTAAAGGAAGGAAAGCTGGTTGCGGCAATCTGTGCAGCGCCGGGTATGTTATCTGAGACCGGTCTCTTACAGGGCAGGACAGCGACCGGTTATCCTGGCTGCAAGCCGGAGGGCGGAGCGCTCTGGACTGAGAATACGACGGATACAGACGGCAACCTGATCACCGGAAAGGGACCCGGCGCGGCGCCGTATTTTGCACTGGCGATCATCCGGTATCTGCTGGGGGAGGAAGCGGAAAAACAGATTTACGTGTCTACGATGATGCCGTAACTGTTTATGGATTTATGCCGCAACGCATAGGGTGAATTGCGTTTGAAATTCAATAAAGAGAGAGGCTGCGCCTGCGGATCATGCAGATCCGGCGCAGCCTTTTCTTTTCTCCCGGAAAGTTTTTCGCTTTCACGGTGAATTTTCTCTTCCTGTGTGTGGAAAACCGGAAAATCGGATGTCCGATGCGGGAGATTACTCCTGAGAGGACATCTGCTCCTCCTGCTTTTTGATCATCTTTCTGACCATCTCTCCACCGATGGAACCGGCCTGACGGGATGTCAGATCCCCGTTGTCGCCGTCTTTCAGCGGTACGCCGAGCTCAGAAGCAACCTCCTGCTTGAAACGGTTCATAGCGCCTTTTGCTTCCGGCACAGTCATTTTGCTTGCGTTTTTAGAAGAATCACTCATGTTTTTGTACCTCCGTAAATTTCTTCTCTATAGTAAAGACAGATTACTGTCTTGATGCTAGTATGGTCTGCCGCGGGAAAAATATGAATGGAAAATATTACAAAAAGGGCATCAGCAGAAATATTTGCCTTGCATTTGCCGCAGTGCTGTGCTATAATGCCTAAATGATTTTGAGCGGAGAAACTATGCCCTTTTTTCGCCATATTTTGAATCAATGGAAGGAGAACATTTTTCAAAAATGAGTGTACAGGTTACTAATTTAGAAGAGAAAAATATGGTACAGCTTACCATTGAGGTGTCCGCGGAGGACTTTGATAAAGCGATTCGGGACGTCTACAATAGACAGAAGAAGGATTTCAGCATCCCCGGTTTCCGTAAGGGAAAAGTACCGCAGAATATGATCGAGAAGATGTACGGGGCGGCTATTTTTTATGAGGACGCGGCGAACGATCTGATTCCGCAGGCCTACAGCGATGCGGTGACAGAGAGCGGACAGGATATCGTGTCCAGACCTTCGATTGATGTGGTGCAGATCGAGAAAGGCAAGCCGTTTATCTTTACCGCTGATGTGGCGGTTCGTCCGGAAGTAACTCTCGGCAAGTATGCGGGTGTGACTGTGACTAAGGTTGACACGCAGGCAACTGAAGAGGAAGTGATGGCCGAGATTGATAAGGAGAGAGAGAACAATGCCAGAATCGTCAGCGTGGAAGGCCGCGCGATTGAGAACGGCGATACGGCAGTGATTGACTACGAGGGATTCACAGACGGCGTTGCGTTTGAAGGAGGAAAGGGTGAGAACCATTCTCTGGAGATTGGTTCCGGCAGCTTTATCCCCGGTTTTGAGGAGCAGCTTATCGGGAAGAATGTCGGTGACGAGGTGGAGGTCAATGTTACTTTCCCCGAGCAGTATCATGCACCGGATCTGGCAGGCAAAGATGCTGTATTCCAGGTGAAAATTCATGAAGTGAAGACAAAGGAGATCCCGGAGCTGGATGATGAGTTTGCCCAGGATGTTTCCGAGTTTGATACCGTTGCGGAGTATAAGGACAGCGTAAAGGCTAAGGTTGAGGAGCGGAAAGCCGGCGATGCGAAGCGTGCGCAGCAGGAGGAAGCTCTGGAGAAGATTGTAGAAAAGTCTCAGATGGATATTCCGGATGCGATGATCGATACGCAGTGTGAGAATATGATTAACCAGTTTGCGCAGCAGATGGCGCAGCAGGGCCTTTCCATGGATCAGTATTTCCAGTTCTCCGGCAGCACGATGGATCAGCTGAAGGATCAGGTCCGCCCGGACGCGGAATCCCGCATCAAAAATGAGCTGGTGCTTGACGCGATCGCAAAGGCTGAGAATATCGAGATCACGGATGAGGATGTGGACGCCGAGATTGAGAAGATGGCTGCTATGTATCAGATGGAGGCCGATCAGCTGAAAGGCTATATGGGCGAGGAGGAGAAGGAGAATATGAAGCTGGATCTCGCTTCCCAGAAAGCGCTTGAGTTTGTGACGGAGAATATGAAGCCGCGCGCAAAGGCAAAGTCCAAGGCGGAGAAAGAGGCGGAAAAGGCAGCAGATCAGGAGAACGGTTCTGAGGAATAAGGATCTGAAATGACGGGTTCCGGGAGCGTTTGACTGGCTGTAGTAAATCAGAATATATTAAAGGAAAAGGCAGATCGAGCCGGCCGGGCCGGTCTACTTTTCTGTAATATGCGCAGGGGCGCGTAAGGAAATTAACAGCTTACGCTGCACACGCCCCCGCGCAGCGAGTATGAGGCAAAGTTCGCTTTTTGCCAGGTTTAAATAAGGAGGCAGAATATGAGTTTAGTACCTTACGTTGTGGAACAGACCAGCAGGGGAGAGCGCAGTTACGATATTTATTCCAGACTTTTGAAGGATCGGATTATTTTCCTCGGAGAGGAAGTCAACGAGACGACGGCGAGCCTGACTGTGGCACAGCTACTGTTCCTGGAGTCTGAGGATCCCGGAAAGGATATTCAGCTGTATATCAATTCCCCGGGCGGCGTGGTTTCTTCCGGACTGGCGATTTATGACACCATGCAGTATATCAAGTGTGATGTTTCTACCATATGTATCGGTATGGCAGCCAGCATGGGAGCGTTCCTTCTTGCCGGCGGAGCAAAGGGGAAGCGGTTTGCGCTTCCGAATTCGGAGATCATGATTCATCAGCCCTCCGGCGGAGCAAAGGGGCAGGCCACTGATATTCAGATCGTGGCGGAGAATATCTTAAAGACCAAGGAGCGCTTAAACCGCATTCTCTCTGAGAATACCGGCAAGCCCTACGAGGTAATCGCCGCGGATACGGAGAGAGATAATTTCATGACCGCGCAGGAGGCCATGGAATACGGTCTGATCGATGCGGTGATTGAGAACAGGCAGTAATACCATTTTTGGAGGTAACATGGCAGGAAGAATGAATCTGGAGGACAGGATACGCTGTTCCTTCTGTGGAAAATCGCAGGAACAGGTGAACAAACTGATTGCCGGCCCGAACGGGACGTATATCTGCGATGAATGCATTGAAATCTGCAATGAGATTCTGGAGGAGGATCTGATTCGCGGAGAGAGCGAGGAAAACTTTGAGGAAGAGCAGCCGGGGTGGGATATCAATCTCCTGAAACCGGAGGAGATGAAAGCTTTTCTGGATGAGTATGTGATTGGACAGGACGAGGCGAAAAAAGTGCTTTCTGTCGCTGTGTATAATCATTACAAGAGAATTCTGGCGGGACCGGATCTGGATGTGGAGCTTCAGAAGAGCAATATTCTCATGCTGGGACCGACCGGATCCGGCAAGACACTGCTGGCACAGACTTTAGCGCGCATCCTCAATGTGCCGTTTGCCATTGCGGATGCCACAACGCTGACGGAGGCCGGCTATGTGGGTGAGGATGTGGAAAATATCCTGCTGAAGATCATCCAGGCTGCAGATTATGACATAGAGCGCGCGGAGTACGGCATCATTTATATTGATGAGATCGACAAGATTACGAAAAAATCGGAGAACGCATCCATCACAAGAGACGTTTCCGGCGAGGGTGTGCAGCAGGCGCTGCTGAAGATCCTCGAGGGAACGATCGCGTCCGTTCCGCCGCAGGGCGGCAGGAAGCATCCGCAGCAGGAGCTGATTTCTATCGATACGACAAACATCCTCTTTATCTGCGGCGGTGCGTTTCAGGGGATTGACCGGATCATTGAGAACCGCCTGGACCGCGGCACCATAGGCTTTAATTCGGAACTGGCAATAAAAAATGATAAAAAAATCGGGGAGCTGTTAAAAGAAGTGCTGCCTCAGGATTTCGTGAAGTTCGGCATGATCCCGGAGTTTATCGGCCGTGTACCGATCACGGTTTCCCTGGAGGCGCTGGAGCGGGAGGACCTGATCCGTATCTTGAAGGAGCCGCGGAATTCCCTGCTTCGCCAGTACACGAAGCTGCTGGAACTGGACGGCGTGGACCTGTATTTTGAGGATGGCGCGCTGGAGGCGATCACTGACCGGTCTCTGGAGCGGAAGACCGGAGCCAGAGGGCTTCGGGCTATCATGGAAAATGTCATGATGGATCTGATGTACCGCATTCCTTCGGATGAGCGTATCCGGAAGTGCACAATCACCAGGGATATGGTGGAGGGTAAAAGTACCGCGTTGCTGGAGTATAGTAAATCGGCGTAACTGTGAAGGCACTGAACAGTTACAAATCGGCTTAAAATGAATTTTATATGGACGGATGCGGCAGAAGGCACCGATATATTTTCAGGCGACCGGGGCAACGCTTCGACAAACTAAGTGTTAACTGCGACTAAGACGCGAAGTATTGCCTTCGCGCCTGAGTCTTAGCAAACACTGGATTTCGTCTCAGCTAAAAACGCCCCTGCAAAGTCACCTTAAAATATATCGGTGCCTTCTGCCGCATCCTGTGCTGACACCGCCTTTTGCTTATGTCATAGGAGGGAATGTTATGGTTATTAAGAATGTATCGTTGGAAACCGTTTGCGGCTATACCAGCAGGCTTCCGGAGAATACGAGACCGGAGGTTGCGTTTGCGGGGAAGTCCAATGTGGGGAAATCTTCGCTGATCAATGCGCTGATGAACCGCAAGTCGCTGGCGCGGACATCCGGTCAGCCGGGGAAGACGCAGACGATCAATTTTTATAATGTAAATGATGAATTATATCTGACGGATCTGCCGGGGTATGGATTTGCGAGGGTGTCCCAGAACGAAAAGGAAAAGTGGGGGCAGATGATCGAGCGCTATCTGCATACGTCACAGCAACTGAAAGCAGTGTTCCTGCTTATCGATATCCGCCATGACCCGTCAGCGAATGATAAACAGATGTACGAGTGGATGGTGTATCAGGGATTTCATCCGATTATCATTGCGACAAAACTGGATAAGATCAAGCGCAGCCAGATTGCGAAGCAGGTGAAGGCGGTAAAAACCGGCCTGGGTGTGACGCCGGATACGGTGGTGGTCCCGTTCTCCGCACAGACAAAGCAGGGTAGGGATGAGATCTGGGAACTGATTGAGGAAGTGTGTGAATGTTAGTTGACGGATGCAACAGGTGCCCTGTGCTAAAGTTATGGCTGGATTGAGAGCCTGTAAGAGGAAGAATAGAATATGTTGAGAAATAAATATATATTTACATCACTTCTCCTGGCGTTGATCCTCCTGGCCGGGGCAGGTTTTACTATATTATATGTGCATCAGCAGGATGCCGGGGAAGAGGATGCGGCGCTTACGGTGGTGACATCCTTTTACCCCATGTATATCGCGGCGGAGAATGTGATCGGTGATTGTCCGGATGTGACACTGGAGAATCTGAGCGAACCCCAGACGGGCTGCCTTCACGATTATCAGCTCACCACGGAGGATATGAAGCTTCTTTCTACGGCGGATGTGTTTGTGATCAACGGCGGCGGGATTGAGAATTTCCTGGCGGAGGTGGCAGAGCAGTATCCGGATCTGGTTATCGTCAATGCTTGTGAGGAGCTGGAGCTTCTGGAGGATAACGCCCACGCCTGGATGAGTTTAGAGAATTATATGGTACAGGTGGAGACCATCTGCGCGGGTCTTTCGGAGGCGGATCCGGATGCGGCGCACAGTGAATTATATGAACAGAACGCGGAAGATTATCTGGAAAAACTGGAGGCTCTCGAGACAGAGTATGCCGATGTGTTTTCTGGTCTGAATGGTCAGCCTGTGGTGCTTTTTCATGAAGCTTATGAATATCTGGCGGATGATCTGGGATTAACGGTGGCCGGTATGATGGATCTGGATGAGGAGCGGCAGGTCAGTGCCGGGGAAGTGGCGGATATCCTGTCTGTCATTGAGGAACAGCAGGTATCAGTTATCTTTGCCGAGGAGCTTTACGGGAAGGATATGGGCGGCACGGTGGAAGCGGAGGCTGATGTCACTGTGATTTATCTGGATACGCTGACCAGAGGGGATTATGATCCGGACAGTTATCTGGACGGGATGCGGGAGAACCTGGAATTGATTCGGGAAGCGTTTTATTGATATAATAAAGTGAAATTACGATTCACGGCCCTCCAGCTCACATGCGCAAAAGTAACTGTGAATCGTAACGTAGGAGGAATCATGTTTCGAAAATTAATGGAGCCCTGCGGCCTGCATTGTATCCGGATCAATGATATCGGAGTGACAGTGGGCGACCAGGAAATTTTAAAAAATGTCAGCCTTCATATCCACTGCGGAACCCTGGCCGCGGTCATCGGGAAAAACGGAGCGGGTAAGTCTACCCTGATCCGCGCGATCCTGGGAGATATTCCCCATACAGGGAATATTGAGTTTTCGATGACGGCGCATGGCGGGATACATGGCTTGAATACGAATACAGCGCATGACGGAATATACGGGACGGACGGCGCGAAAGCGAAATTATATAACACTGAGAAAACGCAGCGTGAAGGGAACAATCGTGAAAAGACGTACCCGGATGCGGCGGAGGAAGAGACGGTGCTGCCCCGCGGTAAGGGTATGGATTTAAAAATCGGCTATGTTCCTCAGAACCTGAACATTGAAAAGAAAACGCCGATCAGTGTCTATGACATGATTACCTGCTACCAGAGCTCCTATCCGGTCTTCTGGAAAAAGAGCAGGGCGCTGAATGAAAAAATCCGCGGGAATCTGGCTGTTTTTCAGGCGGAAGACCTTATCGATAAGCAGGTGTGCAACCTGTCGGGCGGTGAGCTGCAGAGAGTTCTGCTTGCCATGGCAATTATGGATAAGCCGGATCTTTTGCTTCTGGATGAGCCGGTTTCCGGTATTGACCAGAACGGTATGGCTGTGTTTTACCAGATCATATCTGAATTGAAAACGAATTATGACCTGGCTATTATTCTGATTTCCCACGACCTTGATTATGTGGCACAGTATGCAGATCAGGTGATTCTGCTCGACGGACAGACAGTGGCCTGCCAGGGCAGCGTCCGTCAGGTTTATGAAAGCGAAGCGTTTGCGAGGGTGTTCGGGGTGCAGCAGGCCGGTGAGAAATTACTTTGATGAGCATGCGGGCTGGTGAGTTTACCATGTGTAGCCGGGAGGAATTAACACTTGCTTTTTTTATAAAAACGGCTATACTATAATACAATAAGTACCATGACAGAGAAGAAATCCGTTCAAAGGCGCCGGTGCAGGATCACAGATTTTGCGATATACCGTGCGGCTTTTCTTTTGACGGAGGCAGGAAAGGAAGTATTCTATGTTAGCAGCACAGATAGCGGCGGTCATCATTTTTATTGCAATGTTTCTGATGATCGTCATGGATAAGATTGAGAGACAGTATGTCACACTCGGATGCGGGGCGGCGACAATTGTCGTTGTATTCGGAATCCTGATGCGGGATGTCTCTGCGATATGGAACACAATTAATGTGCGTCAGATTTTTACAGTCGCATTCTGGTATTCCGCGGGCAGTGCGGAGGAGTCGACATCCGGAGTGAACTGGTCGACGATTATTTTTATCGCGGGTATGATGGTAATGGTAGAGAGTATGGCGAAAGCGGGATTTTTCCGCTGGCTCTGCATGCTTCTGGCGAAAGTGGTTAAATATAAGCCGATTCGCCTGTTCCTGGCGTTTATGGTAATGTCTGCTTTGCTCGCGATGTTTATCGACAGTATCACTGTAATCCTGTTTCTTGCGGCGGTCACGCTCGAACTGGCGAAACTGCTGAAGTTTAACCCGGTGCCGATGATATTGTCTGAGATTTTCTGCGCCAACCTGGGCGGCTCTGCGACGATGTGCGGAGACCCGCCAAACATCATTATCGGAACGTCCCTGCACTACACGTTTATGGATTTCCTCACGAATACAGGTGTGATTGCGGGAATCTGTCTGATTTTTGTGGTGATTTACTTTTATTTTGTCTTCCGGAAAGAGTTTGCGGTTGATTCATCGGAGCCGGTGGATTACTCCAGCATTCCGACACCGGGGGAGGCGATCGTAAACCGCAGAGACTTTGCCATCAGCTGTGTGATTTTTATTGCGGCGATCGTGATGCTTGTGACCCATGCGCAGACTGGTCTGACGGTTGCATTTATCGGCACAGTGATCGCAGTGGTGACGCTTCTGGTCTCCGGAAAGAGCGCGCCGGGACTGTTGAAAAAGGTGGATTACAAGACACTGCTGTTTTTTGTCGGATTATTCATTGTTGTGGGCGGTCTGGAGGAGACAGAAATCCTTCTCGCTATTGCAAACCTGATTGGACAGATCAGTCAGGGAAGTCTTATCCTGATGGTGGTAATCGTAATCTGGATTTCCGGCATTGCCAGCGCGTTTGTGGATAATATCCCATTTGCGGCGACGATGATTCCGATTATCCAGAGCCTGGCGGAGACCCAGGGGGTACCGCTTTCTACTCTGGCGTGGACGCTGGCTATGGGTACAGATGTCGGCGGCAGTGCGACGCCGATCGGCGCATCCGCAAATGTTGTCGGTACATCGGTTGCGGCGAAGAACGGATATGCGATCGGCTGGGGGCGTTACTGTAAAGCGTCCGCTCCGGCTACCGTGATGGTGGTTGCGATTTCTATGATATTGATTTTTGTTCGTTATTGTTAGGAGGAGGGTGTTTGCATGGAGAAACAGGTGATTATTTCGATCAGCCGCGAGTACGGCAGCGGCGGTCACGATGTTGCAATGCGCATTGCAAAAGAGCTTGGCGTGCCGATGTATGACCGCTCACTGCTTCAGGAGATTGCGGATCAGATGGATATGGATGTGAATGAGTTAAAACAGTATGACGAGAAACCGCGCAACCGTCTGCTGACCCGTACCGTCGGGAAGTATACGAATTCTATGGAGGAAATTCTGATTGAGCGGCAGTTTAACTGGATTCGGGAAAAAGCAAAGTCGGGGGAAAGCTTTGTCATCGTAGGGCGCTGTGCGGAGACGGTGCTGCGGGAGTGCCCCAATCTTATTTCCATCTTTATTACCGGAGATGCGGATTATAAGGTGAAACGGATTATGGCGGACCGCTCACTGGATGAGGAGGAGGCCAGATCCGAGCAGGTGAGGATTGATCGGAAGAGAAGAGTGTATCACAACCGTTATTCGGATCATAAGTGGGGCGACTCCAGATACTATGATCTGGTTATGAACGGTTCTCATCTGGGGGTTGAGGGTACCGCAGAGGAGATTATTCATTATATCCGCGCCCGCATAGCAAATATGTAAGCAAAAAGAAGAGAAGCAGCTCCTTTGGTGCATGTGGGGAGGTCCTGAAACAGCAACGATAGGAACAGTGAACTATGAATACAGTATTGAAAACGATTCTGGTCTGCATTCTGGCCGGTGCCGGAGCGGGAATCGGAACGGGGTTTGCCGGTATGAGCGCGGCCACGGTGATCTCACCGATGCTGGCCACATTTCTGGGGATGCCTACCTATGAGGCGGTGGGGATTGCCCTGGCCAGCGATGTGCTCGCCAGCGGTATGTCGGCCTATACATATGGAAAAAATAAGAATATCAATATCAAAGACAGCGTCCTGATGATGGTTTTTGTCCTTGGCTTTACCATTATCGGGAGCAAGGTTTCCAGTGTTGTGGATAATGGCACGATGAGCCTGTTTTCCATCTGTATGACGCTGTTTCTGGGTATTCAGTTTATTGTGAAGCCGAACAATGATACTACAAAGCTGCAGAAGCTGATACCGGAACAGAAAAAGAATCTGCAGATTATGGCGGCCGGCGGCATCGTCGGATTCATCTGCGGATTTTTAGGGGCCGGCGGCGGCATGATGATGCTGTTTGTTTTGACAATTATTATGGGATATGAGCTAAAAGTGGCGGTGGGAACGAGTGTGTTTATCATGACATTCACCGCTCTTACCGGCGCGGTATCCCATTTTGCCATTGAGGCACCGGAGCATATTCTTGCACTTGTGCTTTGTATCATTGTTACCCTTTTCTTTGCTTATTACTCGTCGAAGATGGCGAATAAGCTGCCGGACGGAGCGTCGCACCGCGTTACGGGAATGATATTGCTGCTGATTGCGGTGATTATTATTCAGACAAAGTATCTGAAGTAAGGAGTTTACAAGCATTCATGACACTATTTCAATATGATTTTATGAAATATGCCTTTATCGCCATCTTGATTATTACCCCGCTTTTCGGCATATTGGGGACGATGATCGTGAATAACAAGATGGCGTTTTTTTCGGATGCTCTGGGACATTCTGCCCTGACCGGTATTGCGGTGGGGGTAATCTGCGGGATCGGGGATACTACGCTGTCTATGGTGATTTTCGGAATTGCCTTTGCTCTCTTACTGAACTGGATCAAGAGTAAGAGCACGGCATCGACAGACACAATTATCTCCGTATTTTCGTCCTGCTGCATTGCGATCGGACTGGCGATTCTCTCCCGCGGCGGGAATTTCAGTAAGTATTCCAGCCTGTTGCTCGGTGATGTTTTAAGTATCACGAAGAGGGAAATTATTTATCTGCTTTTGATTTTTTCTGCGACTATTGTGTTCTGGTTCTTCTGTTACAATCGTCTTCAGGCCATCAGCCTGCACAGGACACTGGCAAAAAGCAGGCAGTTTAAGATTGCCGGTATTGAAAATCTGTTTTCTGTATTTATTGCGCTGGTGGTTATGCTGTCTATCAAATGGGTCGGTATTCTGCTGATCAATGCGCTGCTGATTCTTCCGGCGGCGTCCTCGCGGAATATCTCGGAGAATGTCCGGGAGTATCATCTGTTCTCCGTTATTTTTTCTGTATTTTCGGGTATACTGGGATTGGTGATTTCTTATTTTACGAATATGGCGACGGGACCGATGATCGTGGTGATTGCATCGGTAATCTTTTTTGCAACCTATTTTTATGGGAGAAACCGATGAAACATGACCTGAATTTTCTGAGACAACATAAAGCGACTGTGATTGGCCTGCCGGAGAGCAGGAAGGCGGCGGTCTGCATTCCACTGCTGGAGACGGCGGATGGGTATGATATCCTGTTTGAGGTGCGCTCCGCGTCTGTCGCCAGCCAGCCGGGAGATATCTGCCTGCCCGGGGGTTCGGTGGAGGAAGGGGAGACCACACGGGAGGCTGCTTTGCGCGAGATGTGCGAGGAACTGCTGGTCCGCCCGGGACAGATGGAAGTGCTGGGACTTATGGATCTTTTCGGAGGCGGTACGGGCCGTCTGTATGTGTATCCGTATGCCGTCATTTTGAAGGAATATGAGGGGACATTCAGCACGGATGAGGTGGCACAGGTATTTTCCGTGCCTCTTGATTTTTTCCTGAATACAGAGCCGGAAATCTATCACACCTCGATGAAAGTGATTCCGGAGGCGGGATTTCCCTTTGAGCGCATTCACGGCGGCCGGGAGTACGGCTGGCGGGAACGGCGGGAGGAGATTCTGTTTTATCAGTATGGGGAGTATACGATCTGGGGGATGACGGCAAAGATTGTGCATGCGTTTTCGCGACTTTTTTATGTGGAAAGCGTCGGGGCGGATGCGGAGTTTGTTTTATAGACAGCCCCATATAATAGAAAGTTCAGAACAGATTCCATAAAAGAGGGAGGCTCGTATGAGTCTCCCTTTTAAACCTGTTTGAGCAGGTGGTGTGTTAGATCATAGGAAAGCTGCGATCTTTATTCTGACCGCAATGCTGTCACCGGATCCATCTTCGATGCTTTCCTCGAAGGAATCAGGCCGCCGATCAGGGTCAGTACCACGCTCAGGACAACCAGCAAGACACAGTAGAGCGTGGGCAGATATGCTCTGGCATTGTCATCCTGGACGAAGTTGTGGACCACCATGTTGATCGGGAACAGCAGCAGGAGTGCGATGCCCACACCGAGCAGGCCGGAGCACAGACCTACGATAAAGGTTTCCGAGTTGAAGATCGAGGCAATGTTGCGTTTGGACGCGCCGAGGGCTCTTAAAATACCGATCTCTCTGGTGCGTTCGAGTACGGAGATGTAGGTGATGATGCCGATCATGATGGAGGATACGATCAGTGAAACCGATACAAACGCGATCAGCACGTAAGATACCAGATTAATGATCGTAGTCACCGTGGACATCATAGTGCCGACCAGGTCGGTGTAAGTGATCTGTTTTTCTTCTTCGCCGGCATCCTGCTTCTGCGTATTGTAATTATCAATGATAGCGACAACCTCATCTTTGCTCTCAAAATCTTTCGGATAGATATCGATCTCAGTGGGATTGTTAAAATCCACATAGCCAAGACTTGCCAGATTGTCCTCGTAGCTTGCGCTGGAAGCGGTGCTCATGGAGGTCATGAGTTCCAGTAATGCGTCCACATCCATGTTGGCAGTGAGGGATTCCATGATGGATTCCACATCGATGCTGTTTAAGGATTCCTCGAGTTCGTCTGAAATCTCACTCATCATGTCTTCCATGGAGGAGGAGATGGCTGCCGTCAGCTCTGTGGTCATCTCGCTCATCATTGTCGACATTTGGGACGAGAGGGATTCGCTGAGTGCGGCGGACATGTCTTCCATATAAGACGCCATGTAACTCTGGAGCGCCTCGCCAATGATCTGTTCTAAGGCGTCAGTATCCAGCATGCCCATGATGCCGGCGGACAGTGTCTGAGTGGCTTCGTCCGTGGCAAGATATGCCGCGAAGTCGTCGCTGAGGCTCTGGGCGGAAGTCAGATTGTTGGAAGCGGCATAGGAGGTATAACCCGCGATCAGCTGGTTGGTGATCGATGATAGCTGGTCGGAGCTGACGGTGATGCCGCTCATTGTGCTGGTGAGCCAGGAAGTTAACGCAGTATTCGGATCATCTGCGCTCATCAATTCCTGTACTAAAGAAGTGACATCCTGATTGGAGATGGCATCGCTGATCGCCTCCTGTATGATCTCATTCATAGCGGAAGAGAGGATGGACTGTGCCTCGCTGCTGTTTAAATAAGTGCTGAAATCGTCGGCCAGATCTGTGTAGGAAGCGGCTGCATTCGCTGCTGCGTAGGACTCATACCCCGCCAACAGGTCGTTGGCCAGTGCCGTCACATCTTCTGATGAGGCGTTGAAAACATCGCTTACACTGACGCCGGCCAACAGAGAGGAGAGATCCAGATCCGACAGGTCCATATCCATATCCAGATCCGACAGGTCCAGATTCAGGCTGTCGGTGTCAAGGAGGCTGGAGAGATCCATAGAACTTAAATCTAAGGAAGACGAAAGATCTGTGGATCCGGAAAACGCATCACTCAGCGCATCGGTATCAAAGAGATCGGCCAGAGCATCATCATCTACGGAAAAAATGGATTCCAGATCGAAGTCTGCGTCTTCTCCGAATGCTTCCCCGGTAAACACATTGATGTCGGGGTTGGCGAGCTGGTCTTTTACAATCTCACTGTCGGCTGCCAGCTCCGCGACATATTCTATCAGTTCGGGTGTATAATTGATTCCCTCAGACAGCGCCGCCGCAGTCGCGTCTTCCAATGGCTGAACAACGCCGACAATGGTAATGTCCTCGCCGTTTTCGACCAGCTGGCGCATGTAGTCTTCATTATCTGTTTTGTCCGTCCAGACTTCGTATTCGCTGTCATATTCGTAATAATCTGCCGCGCTGACCAGTTTGTAGGACATGCCCAGAACATCCTCGTAGTCATAGACGTCCAGGTATTCTACCGCATCAATGCTTTCGCCATTTGAGGCTTCCTTGATCAGTTGTTCATATTCATCATAATCCCGCAGGCCGAGCGTATACACCATATAATCACTGACGCTGCCGTCAGAAGAAAGAACCAGAACACATTCGTCATAGCTCTCCGGCCAGCGCCCTGCCTTGATCTCATAGGAGTCTATATAGAGATCCTCGTCCGACGGCATCTCGTAAAAGACGTTGATGCTCATATAGGAGGACATCATGCTCATAAGAGAGGTGCTTAAGCCCATGCCGCTGGTCAGAGTAGACTCCGGGTTGACCTGATAAATGGTATCATCCTCTTCCAGATAAATCTGCGGTTCCGCATCGTAGATATATTCGATGGCTTTGGAGTATTCATATATATCGCTCTCCCCGCTCTCTATATACTCCTTAAATGACACAAGATCGTTGGAATCCATCATGGAAAATACAGAGGAAATCATCTCGACCACGGAGATGCCCTCCTCCTCATCCGTGTCTGGAAGCGTGGAAGCTGTGAGGGAAGAAAACATGGAAGTGATGTCAATGCCGGAACTGGTCACCTGAATGGGATATTCCGACATGGTCTCTTCCTCCAGCGTATTAATATAATCGTTGACGCCTGCGGAAACCGACAGGACCAGTCCGATGCCGATGATGCCGATGGAACCGGCAAATGCTGTGAGGAATGTCCGTCCTCTCTTGGTTCCGAGGTTGTTAAAAGAAAGACCCAGGGCTGTCAGGCGGGACATGGAAGAATGTCCCATATTTTGATGTGTAGGCGGCGCAAGAACCGTATCATCTACTACGAAAGGATCGGTATCGCTGATGATATGGCCGTCTGTCAGACGGACGATTCGTGTAGCGTACTCTTCGGCCAGTTCCGGGTTATGCGTTACCATGATAACCATGCGGTTCTTAGCGACTTCCTTTAAGAGTTCCATAACCTGGACGCTGGTTTCCGAGTCCAGGGCTCCGGTCGGCTCGTCTGCCAGCAGGATGTCCGGGTTATTGATCAGGGCCCGGGCGATGGCGACGCGCTGCATCTGCCCGCCGGACATCTGGTTCGGGCGCTTGTGGAGCTGGTCGCCGAGTCCGACTTCCTCCAGAGCTTTTTTGGCGCGCTCCCGCCGCTCCGCCTTGGAGATACCGGAAATCGTCAGCGCCAGTTCCACGTTGGAGAGGACGGTCTGATGCGGAATCAGGTTGTAGCTCTGAAAGACAAAGCCGATGGTGTGGTTGCGGTAGGAATCCCAGTCCCGGTCGGAATATTTTTTGGTAGAGATTCCGTTGATGATCAGGTCGCCGTCGTCGTAGCGGTCCAGGCCGCCGATGATATTGAGCAGAGTGGTTTTACCGGAGCCGGATGGACCCAGGATAGCCACAAATTCGTTGTCGCGGAAATTCAGGCTGACATCGTCTAATGCGGTCTGTACCAGGTCGCCGGTGACGTATTCCTTTGAGATGTTCTTTAATTGCAGCATAGGTACTCCTTTTTTATTGCTTTTATAAACTGCGTTGCTTTCAGATAAGCCGTGCGGCTGGTTCATTTGTTATCTCATCGATGTTTTTACAGATGGTAACCATTACCCTGTCAAATACCTCCCGGTCTTCCGGGGAAACATCTTTAAAAATCCGGGTTCCGAGTGTATCCCAGATTTTCTGGTGCGCGTCGGTGATGTCATGCGTTTTATCCGTGACATTATAATGCATGTACCGACGGTCTTTTTCATCAGCAGTTACCGTCAGGTAGCCTTTTTCACAAAGCCCTTTCACAATCTGGGAAACGTATCCTTTGTTGATATGCAGGCTTTTTTGAATGTCGCTGGCAGTGTTTTCTTCCGGATTATTCTTCAGGTAGAATAGCACTTCAATATCCGCCATGCGCAGATGGTATTTTTTGCAAAGGGAATCCATTTGCTGGCCAAGCAGATATTTGATCTGTCCGCCGCGGAGCAGAGCAATTTCGTTCTTTGTCATGGCTGCCTCCTTTCCTTTTGCCACCATACTTATAATAATACAGGGGACAAAGGTTGTTGTAATAGTTTAATATTAAACTATTATAATGGAAAGAGATGAAAAGTCAAGTTTGGAAGAGGGTTCTGAATATTAAATGTATATAAAAAGAATAAAGAATTTATGGAGTCGTTTTTTTCTTTTTTCCGGGAAAACAGACGGTAAATGACACCTGCCCATCCGCACAGGTTACCCGGATTTCGCCCCGGTGTTCTGCTGCTATATTTTTGGCGATGGTTAAACCAAGCCCGTAATGTCCTGTGTCGTTGCGGGTTGCGTCGCCTCTGTAAAAGCGGGAAAAAATTTCCGCCCTGTCCTGTTCAGGGATAAAGCCGGGGTTTGAGATTGTCAGAACGGTATCCGTCTTGTCCCGGTGAAGCATGACTGTTATATTCCCTGTTCCTGAGCTGTGAGAGAGGGCATTATCCATCAGAATGGATACCAGCTTGTTTAATTGGGAAGCGTTTCCGCGGATGGTAATATCGTCGGCAATCCGGCAATCCATCTCTCTTCCCGCGTCAAAGGCGATGCTCTCAAATGGGAGCACACCGCCCAGAACCAGGCGGCTGAAATTCAGTTCTTCCATCGGGGGCGTCTCGCGTTCTGTCCGCAGCAGCAGAAGAAGTTCGCTGACCAGGCCGGCCATCCGGCTGCTCTCGAAGCGGATATTGTCCAGCCATTTGTTGGAGCCGATTTCCCGTGCCAGCAGTTCCGCATTGGCTTCGACTACGGAAACCGGTGTTTTCAGTTCATGCCCGGCGTCAGAGATAAACTGCCGCTGGCGGCGGTCGCTGTCCTCCAGCGGACGGATGATCCAGCGGGACAGGGCGATGGCGCACGCAAAGAGAATCGCCACCATGATTGCTCCGAGGAGAAGTGTGTTGCGAAAGAGTGTGGTAAAACTATCTGAAATCAATGTATTGTCCATAAGCACGACCAGCGTGTAGGATTCCTCTGTATCAATACAATAGATAAAGTTGCCGTAGGTTCCCTCATCCTGCCCGGTATCGAGCAGTTCATTTGCTGTTTCCGAGAGTTGTTCTTCTGTATACAGGGTGCCGCTGCCGGTATCGACACTGAAAATCTGCCCGTCTTCATCAAATGCCACGGAATAAAACGAAGAAAGCAGATACCGTGCAGCATCGTGATCCGGGAAGTTATCCTGATCTGGCAGAGTGTTCTCCGTGGGTAGATTGTCCGGCTCTTCCGGACCGTCATCTGCGGGAGCCTCGTCCTGATCCGGCAGGGGGTTCTCCGCGGGTAAATTTTCCTGCCCGGATTCTGAATCCCGGATCTCGCTGGGGTTTCCGTTTTCCCGGTACTGATCCACATAACTTTCCAGCATATCCTGGTTTTCCCGGTACAGCTCCCGGTAGCTCAGAGTAAAGATCGTTGCCAGCGTCGCGATAAACAAAAGAAGAAATACCATCATGATTACGGCGATAATCTGCCGTCGGGAGTGTTGAAATACGCTGTTTTTCTGTCTGTTATTCATGGCTCCACCTCAATTTGTATCCGGCACCGCGGACTGCCTTGATTTCCACACGGGATCCGACGAAAGCAATTTTTTTCCGGGTGAACGAGACGTAGACCTCTACTTTATTATATTCGGCTTCGTTTTCATAGCCCCATATTTTCATAGCCAGCTGTTCCTTGGATAAAATCCGGTTCTGGTTTGAGATCAGGTATTCTAACACATGACACTCTTTTTCACTCAGATGGACACTTTGCCCGGTGGGGATGCAGTGCAAGGTAAGAGTCCCGGTGTCCAGCGCCAGATCGCCGGCTTGCAATTTGTCATCTACAAGAGGCAGACTCCGGCGGCAGAGGGCGCGCACGCGGGCCAGAAGTTCCCGGGGCTGGAAGGGTTTTGTCAGATAATCATCAGCTCCGGCATCCAGGCCCAGTACCTTGTCGTCCAGTTCGCTTTTTGCGGTGAGCATCAGAATCGGTGTGCGGATGCCGGCTTTTCTGCTCTGCGCCGCGACTGCCACCCCGGACAGACCGGGCAGCATGACATCCAGGATAACGCCATCGTACTGGCCGCTGCAGATTGCCGTAAGGCCGTCGTCGCCGCGGAAAAAGCAGTCTACATCGTATCCCTCCTGTCGCAGCAGCTCTCTGAGTGCGTCCGCCATCCGGGGTTCATCTTCTATTAAAAGCAGTTTCATGGATGTTGTCTCCTTTTTAAGGGTATGATAACACAGAAACCTTGAAAATAGATGGAAAGCTTCAATCTTTTTTCAAGGAATGTATGATACTATCAACATCAAAAATAAGCAAGGAGGATTTTCCTTATGAGAAACAGGAAAAAATTCATAGCATGTACTTGTGTACTGGCCATGATGGTGAGCCTGGCAGCCTGCGGCAGCGCATCCTCGGATACGGAAACCTCGGTGTCTGCGGATGAATCGGCATCCTCGGAAACCCAGGCGACGGCATCTGACAAAGAGTATATCGAATCTGCCCTGAATCTGGCTAACAATACGGACTATACCTGGAGTTATGATTCCGGATCAGACGCCTGGGTGATGTCCATCGTATCTGCGGTAGCCTACCCGGAGATCGAGGATGAGGAGGGCGTCTCTGTCTGCGTCCCCGGCGGCTATATTACCGGCATTGATACCGATGGAGACGGCGAGGCGGATGTGACGGCGGACAGCTATTCTGACGCTGTAAACGGCGCTCTGGTCATTGATTATGATGCACAGATTACCAGCACCAACGGACAGGTGTACACGGCGGATTCTGCGCCGGTGATCCTGAATACCGGTGCGGCGGGTTACTCATCGTCCACCAACACACAGGCAGCCACGACCTATGCGTCTGAAGGTTATATCAATGTGGCCTGCGGCAACCGCGGAAAGCAGGATACCGCCACGGATGAAGATGGGAATACGTATTACACCGGTGACGCGCCCTCCTGTCTCTCTGACCAGAAGGCTGCCACCCGTTTTGTAAAATATAATATTCTGCTGGGCAACCTCCCGGGCAGCGTGGATTACTTCGTATCCACCGGAGGCTCCGGCGGCGGAGCGCATGCAACGATGTTTGCAGCTACTTCAAATAATTCGGATTTCTATCCTTATCAGGCGGAAGTGGGAGCAGTTGGCTGTTACCTGAATGAGGACGGCAGTTATTCCACAACGGTGACTATTGACGGTGAGGAGGTTTCTCTGTCCGACGGAGCCTGGGGCTGCATTGCGTACAGTGCAATCACTTCTCTTTACGAGGCGGATATGGCGCTGGCATTTGAGTATTATCTGGATACGGACTATGAATTTGGTTCTGACTTCCAGGCTCAGCTGGCCGGGTACCTCTCGGAAGAATACATGGAATATATCAATGAACAGAATCTGACCGTGGAGGAGGCAGAGGTGGGCTTCGACCTGGACGGAGATGGCGAATTGAGCAGCAGCATCGCCCTGACCATTGAGTATGATGAGGATTTGTATGCCGATACCAACGGATACGGAGGCACTTACCTGGATCTGTATCTGGCGGAGTTTGTCTCCAATCTCCAGTGGTATCTGGATAATCTGGATTATGCGGATGGGTGGACCTGGTTTGATGCGGACGGAAACGCATTGTCTGACGAGGAAGTAGCTGCGATGAGCAGTGAGGACAAAGCGGCTGCTTTCCTGGAAGGTCGTTATACAAAAGGAAGTACCGGCGGGGCGACCGGAGATCTGCCCAGCGGGATGAATGGTGCGGCTGACTTTTCGGATGAAGACGGGGAAGTTGCCGGCGGCGGAATGCCAGGCGATTCTGAAGGTCTTGCCGACGGCGAGATGCCGGACGATATCGACACAGACAGTCTGCCGGATATGGATGATGACAGCCAGTCGGGCGGCATGAGAGGCGGCGGTGCTGCGGATGGCGGGATGCCAGACGATATCGACACGGACAGCCTTGCGGATGGCGAGATGCCGGACGATATCGACACGGATAGCCTGCCGGATGGCGATGCTCCTGCTGATATGGGAAGTGTCTCTGATGCTGAGAGTGAAAGCGGCAGCACATCGGAGGATGCGGCAGATGCTTCTTCGGAAAATGAAAATGTAGACAGCAGCGGCGACACCATGGATGTGGGTACTCCCGATGCGGGGACGACCCAGGCTGCCGGCAGTTCCACGGATTCCGCCAATTACTCCACTTACGAGGAGATGGTGGAAGCCTATGCCTCTGACATCGCTGAAATCGAAGAGGGAGATGAGTACGGCAACAATATTGTTTCTCTCTACAATCCTCTGAACTATATCGGCGATGGGGAAACGGAGGACGCTGCCTGGACCCGCATTGTCATGGGTGCTTCCGAGGGCGACATGTCCATGTTTGCTTCTCTGAATCTGCAGATCGCCTGGCTGAACGCCGGAACAGACTGTGAGATTGAGTGGCAGTGGGATGGCGGTCATGTACTCTCAGAGGTATTGAGCAGTTCCTTTGCACTGTATGTTGACCAGATGTATGCGGAGTACGCTGATGGCGTGGAGGTGGAAACCCCTGAGGCAGAGACGCAGACCGCGAATGGGACGTCTACCGAGGCTTCGGGCACCGACCTGAGCAGCTGGGTGGACTATTCGGATATTACCAGCGTATCTTTCCCCCTGGCGGACGCGGTTTCTTACCGGACAGCGGGAGCCAGCAAAGCGATGCCCGGTTTTGATGTGATTGATTACGGTCAGGAAGATTATGTGTTCGGGAGCGATTCACAGGATGCCCGGCATTGGAATACGTTCCTGCTGGAAATCTTTGAGGAACATGCGGATACCTTGTCAGAGTTGTTTAATGAAGGATAAACAAAAGATTATAAAAACAGCAGCGGTTTCGCTGCTGTTTTTACATAGGGAGATTTGAGTTATGAAAATGTACATCCTTTGAATGCTATGCACTCAACAGGAAGTGTCAAAAAAGGTATATTGCTTTTTACGTACTTTATCTTACAGGAGAAATATGAGCAAATTATGACAAAACCATAAAAGATAGAAAAATCAAATCTAAAAAGAAAATAGTATAGTTATAAATAAAATCTAAACACTGCAGCACAGAGATTTTGGAGAAATGTACAAAAAACAGGAGAGAGATAAAAGAAGTTTGTGCACACTTACATGGAAAACTTTGTTAATATAATAACGTAAAAACCCCCAATACATTACATCTTTTTGCTACCCCATAGCAAAAATACCTTCTCTTTAGAAAAGAACAGCCTGGTACCCCCATCGGCTGTTTTTTTCGTTTCATAGGAAAGACCTTTTTAGCAGATGCTTTTTCGATTTTCCGGCTTTTGCGCAAAGTATCCTGCACGGCACTTTATTTATTGCAATTTTTGCGGGAATCATATATAGTATATCCGAATGGAACTGGATTCCGATAAACGGTACTTTCCATGCGGGCAGAAGGCTTCGCATTGACAGAATGGAGAGAAACTATGGGTATTTATAACAGGAAAAAACAGCGTAAGGCCAGAAGTCTTCACATTATCATTGTCGGCTGCGGCAAGGTAGGAAGTACGCTGGTGGAGCGGCTGATCGCGGATGAGCACGAGATCACGGTGATTGATCAGAGCGCGGAGCGGATCCAGCAGATCACGGACCGCTTTGACATTTCCGGCGTGGTCGGAAATGGCGCCAGTTTTGCGGTGCAGAGCGAGGCCGGTGTGGATGCAGCGGATATTCTGATTGCGGTTAC
Source organism: Clostridiales bacterium (assembly GCA_021203005.1). Lineage (GTDB taxonomy): Bacteria > Bacillota > Clostridia > Lachnospirales > Lachnospiraceae > Eubacterium_I. The sequence goes on from JAJQCB010000254.1 coordinate 43,374, forward strand.
GGATTCCGACGAACTGAATCTGCTTTGCTGTGTGGTGGCTAAACGGGCGGCGAAATGTGATGTGATCGCCCGGGTGCGCACACCGGAATATGTGCAGGAGGCGGACTACCTGAAAGAAAAACTCGGCCTGGCAATGATCATCAATCCGGATCTGCAGACGGCGGGTGCGATTGCCCGGGTTTTATATATGCCGACAGCTTTGTCTGTGAATGTCTTTGCCGGCGGACAGGCGGATATGGTCCGCATTAAGCTCCAGGAGGGCAATGCGCTGACCGGGAAAAAGATTATGGATCTGGGCAGTGACCGGCTCAGCGATGTGCTGATCTGCGCGGTGGAGCGCGGCGGGGAGGTTGTGATCCCGGATGGATCCTTTATTCTGCAGACAGGCGATGTGATTGTTTTTATTGCACAGTTCCGAAAAGGAAGAAGCTTTTTAAATAATATCGGCTTTCAGACGCACCGAGTGCGGGACGCGCTGCTGCTGGGCGGCGGACGCTGTGCTTACTATCTGGCAAAGTTCCTGCTGGAGGCGGGAATTGAGGTGACGATTATAGAGAGAGACCGGAACCGGTGCGAGGTGCTCAGCAACGAACTTCCGCAGGCGGTTGTGATCAACGGAGATGCTGCCAATGAGGAGCTGCTGGCGGAGGCAGGTATTGAGACTGTGCAGGCGGTGGTGGCGCTGACCGGGTTTGACGAGGGTAATGTATTTCTGACGCTGCACGCCCGGGAGGTGTCCAATGCGAAGCTGGTTACGAAAGTAAGCCGCATTTCTTTTCAACGGGTGATTGACCACCTGGATCTCGGCAGTGTGGTCTATCCTCAGTATATCACATCGGAAGCTATTGTAGCATATGTGCGGACGAAGACGGCGCAGATGCACGGTGATATAGAGACGCTGGTGCAGCTTTTTACGGACCGTGTGGAGGCGATTGAGTTTCTGGTGCCGGAGGATTCCAAGGTGACAGGGGTACCGCTGTCGGAGCTGCGGCTGAAAGATCAGATGCTGATCACCTGTATCAACCGCAAGGGGAGAATCATTATTCCGCGCGGCCATGACATGATCTGTCCGGGCGATACGGTGATTCTGGTAACGACGCACAAAGGTATCGATTGCATTGACGACGCGTTGTATTAGGCGGTGGTATCATGAATAAAGCGATGATTCGATATATCCTTGGCTGGATATTGACAATAGAAGGATTTTTTATGCTGCTGCCCTGGCTGGTGGGGCTGATTTACCGGGAGCCCTGTACCTGGATTTTTCTGATTGTCGGTCTCTGCAGTATGGGGGCGGGATTTCTGATTGTCCGGAAAAAACCGAAGCGGACTGTTTTTTATATGAGAGAGGGCTGTGTCGCGACAGCTCTGAGCTGGATCCTGATCAGTCTGGTGGGGTGCCTTCCGTTCCGGATCAGCGGGGAAATTCCCTCTTTTACCGATGCATTTTTCGAGACAGTCTCCGGTTTTACTACGACGGGAGCGACGATTCTGGGCGATGTGGAGGCGTTGTCCCACTGTATGCTGTTCTGGAGAAGTCTGACGCACTGGATGGGCGGCATGGGCGTGCTGGTGCTGCTGCTTGCGGTAATCCGGATGGGCGGCGGCTCCAACATGAATCTGATGCGGGCGGAGAGCACGGGTCCTGCTGTCTCAAAACTGGTTCCCAAAGTGATGCATTCCGCCAGAATCGTCTATATGATTTATATCGCGCTGACGGGTGTCATGGTGGTTTTTCTGCTGGCGGGGAAAATGCCGCTGTTCGACGCGCTGACGACAGCGCTCGGCACGGCCGGTACCGGCGGTTTCGGGATTAAGGCGGACAGTATGGCGAGCTACTCCCCGTATCTTCAGTGGGTGGTCACCGTATTTATGCTGGCGTTCGGTGTAAATTTTAACGCGTACTATCTGATTTTGTTTAAAAAATGGCGGCAGGCACTTCGTATGGAAGAAGTGCGGTATTATCTGCTGGTTGTCGTGGCGGCGAGTGCTATGATCACGGCGAATATCTACAACACGGCGGTTTCCTTTGAGGAAAATCTGCGCACGGCCACGTTCCAGGTGGCCTCGATTATCACGACCACCGGTTTTGCGACGGCGGACTTTAATCTCTGGCCGGAAACATCCCGTTTTCTCCTGGTGCTGCTCATGTTTTTCGGCGCCTGCGCGGGAAGCACCGGCGGCGGACTGAAGATTTCCCGGATTCTCATTACGGTGAAAACAATTGGCCGGGAGTTTGCGTCCTACCTCTTCCCGAAGAGTGTGAAAAAGATTAAAGTGGACGGAAAAACCGTGGAGGATGATGTGGTCCGCGGCGTGCATGTGTATCTGACTGCGTTTGCCGTACTGTTTGTGATTTCCATGTTCTGCCTGTCGTTTGAAAATATTGATCTGATTTCCAGCTTTACGGCTGTGGCAGCTACAATCAATAATATCGGTCCCGGCCTGAATCTTGTGGGGCCGGTGGAGAGTTTTGCCTTTTTCAGTAATTTCAGTAAATATGTGCTGATCTTTGATATGCTGGCCGGGCGGCTGGAACTGTTTCCGATGTTGATTCTGGTTTATCCGCTGACATGGAAGGGTGTGTTTAAGAAAGGAAAGAAGTAAATGGAGTCTCACAATAACCAGAAAAAAATAGCGGTGGTCAATGATTTTTCGGGGTTTGGCCGGTGCTCCATCGCGGTGGCGCTGCCGATTATTTCTGTGATGAGGATTCAGTGCTGCCCGCTGCCGACGACACAATAATAGAACCACACCGTATTA
>JAJQCB010000300.1 GCA_021203005.1 Clostridiales bacterium
AAGCATTGAATTTTCAAGGAACAGTCCCGTTTTTAATATGGGAAGTTTGAGTTATAAAGATTTATCTTAAATGTTTTTCCTGTCAGTAAGAAAAGATATGGGCATAGCGTTTGGCGCTATGCCCTGTTGTTTAGGGAGCCAGATTGGCTTTCTCCAGAATATAGGTTTCCACACTTCGCTTTGGGATTTTCCATATCCGGCCAATTCGGAAAGCTTTGAGTTCTCCTGCTTCCATCAGCTCATATATACGGTTTTTACCGATGCCGAGAGCTTCTGCTACGTCAAACACAGTCATGATATCCCGATAGTCATTTAACATAATTTGTTACCTCCTGTCCATTTTTTATTTACATGTTACAGCGCCAGTAACTTTAACTTTAAAATAAATGGACAGCGCTGCATGGCGGCGCAGAAAGGAGAAAAGGTTTTGTACAGGACAAAGAATCTAAAGGGAAAATCAAAAAAGACAGTTTATGTCGTAGCGAGGGGGAGGAAGCGTGGGGTGTCTGAAAGCTGGAATGCCTGCCAGAAACAAGTGAGTGGATACAAGGGGTTCAGATATAAGAGCTTTACGAAGCCGGAGGAGGCTATGAACTACATACTGGATGACATAGATTCAGCGCCGCCCTATATTTTCTCAACGGAGAAAAAAGAATATGGATATTACAACTTTGAGAAGTATATAGGGGATATCCAGTCGTTTCTAAATGAGAAACTGAGCCGTCAGCGTATGCTGGACTATGTGCAGGAAGCCTTTGCAATGGAAAAGGAATATCAGAAAGCATTTGGGCAAAAGTGCAAAGTGACGATCGATGGTTATACAGATTTCATCTTTATCAATCGCTTTGGCGCGACACAGCATCAGGGGACGTTGAATAAAGCTCTGCACCGGATTATGAGGGACTGCAATGATGAGCAGCTTAGCGGCAGCGAGAAGAATCCGGTACTGCTTCCGCGCTTTAGCTGCCATAGCCTGCGGCATACGTTTACGACAAGGATGGTTGAAGCGGGCGTGAATATCAAGGTGGTGCAGGATGTTCTGGGGCATAAGGATGTGGAGACTACGCTCAATATTTATACTGACATGACGAAGGAGCTGAAACAGCAGGAGTTTGACTCCTTGCAGAAAACTCTGGATAAGCAGAAGAACAAAAACTCCGGAGAATAGGATTGGGACAGCGAAAGGCGGAGCTGATATGGCTCTGCCTTCCACCTTTCCACCTGATCCATCCGATTTTGAGCAGTATATCATGTCATGAATATATGGGATTTATATTTGGTGGAAGTGATGGAAAGGTGGAAATACAGTATGAGGCACCGGATATAGAAAAATTCGGTTGCATCATTACCTGTGGGCGGCTTATAATAAAACCAATAAGGAATCTATGGTTGATGCGTCTGAGCATGGCATGGGAACATTTGAATATGATGGCAGCAGGAGAAGATTATAAAACCGCATTGGAGAAACAACAGCCAGAAATCTGTCATATGGTTATTGAAGGACTTGAGTAGATACGGAATGGAAAAGTAAAGGACTTTAACGGAGTATGCGACAGACTGGAGGAAAAATACGGTAAGAAGGAGGGCTTTATGGCTGATCGGGAAATTGAGACGGTTACTGTAGTGCAGGATACCGTAAAGGCAAACAGAACGGTTAAAGACAGCGTTTTTCGGGATTTGTTTTCAGAAAAGAAATACCTGTTCCAGTTGTATAAGGCACTGCATCCGGAAGATACGGAAAGCATTGCGGATGATCTGGAATATGTGACGCTGGAGCAGGTACTGGTTCATGACATATATAATGATCTGGGCTTTCTGGTGGGAGACAGGCTTCTGGTTCTCGTAGAGGCGCAGAGTACCTGAACGGTGAATATTATAGTTTGTTGTCTGATGTATATCGCCCGTACTTATCAGGATTATCTGAAAAAGAGCAAGCAGAGTTTATTTTCCACTACGCCGGTTTATATGCCGGAACCGGAACTGTATGTCATTTATACAGGGGATTCTAAAGTCGATAAAGATTATATATCTTTATCAGAAGAGTTCTTTGAAGGAAGAAACACTGCGTTGGATGTACATGTGAAGGTTGTGACTGATGGTAAAGATGGTGATATCATCAACCAATACGTGATTTTCACAAAAGTAATCAACGATCAGGTTCAGATTTATGGTCGGACGCGGCAGGCGGTGGCAGAGGCCATTCAGATATGTAAAGACAGGAATGTGTTGAGAGAATATCTTGAGAGCAGAGAAAAGGAGGTTATTGACATTATGATTACATTGTTCGATCAGAATGAAGTATTAGAAGATTATATTGCCAGCGACAGGAGAGAGCAGGCTGAGAAAACCGCGAAAAAGAATGCAAAAAATCTATATGCTAACAATGTGCCAGTAGATATTATTGCAAAATCGTTGGGATATAGTGTGCAAATTATCGAAAAATGGCTGGGACTTGTGCCGCAGGCATAGCCATATTTTGATGTAACTATGATGGTTTTATCTAATAGGGATAGGGTAAAGGAATATGCGCCGGATAACTGTCAGTATACCGGAAGAAGTGCTTTATGATACAAAGATGAGCATAGAGGATGCCAGCAGTTTTGCCAGAAAAGCTGTGGCGCTTGGATACTATACGCAGAGTAGTGTATCCTTGGGGTACTGCGCGCAGATTGCCGAGATGCAGGAAGAGGAGTTTATCACTTATCTTGGTCAGAATCATATATCTATTTTTCGCTTTGAGGACAAAGAAGAATTTCAGGGGGAACTGAACAATGCGTAAGATTTAAGATGGCTGAAAGATATGGTAAGAAGGAGGTCATTGATATTATGATTACATTGTTCGACCAAACAGAAGTTTTGGAAGATTATATTGCCAGCGACAGGAGAGAGCAGGCTGAAAAAAATGCTCAGAAAACGGCTAAAATACTATATGAGAAAAATATGTCGGTTAATGATATCGCAGAAGCAGTGGGCTACAGTGTAAAGAATGTTGAAGCATGGCTAGGGCTTGTGCCACAGGCATAGAGAAAGCAGGCGATAGCTCTGTACCAACTTTGTACCAGTTTTGTACCAATCGGTGCATTTTTGGCGGAGCTTTTTGGGGAGATATGTTGATGTGCATTGGACGGGAATTGCTGAAAAATCAGGATATGAAGACCTACATAGAAGTGCGGAAATTCGTGTTTCAATTCTCCCCACGATGCGCATGGTAGACTGAAAAAGCCTGTAAAATCAACATTTTTTCGCATTTTGCACTTTAAGGACACTTCCCAGATAAGTAATTTGGACGGTGTCCTTTTGCTATGGTCGAAGAAACCAGGTCTGAAGAAAAAAGGAGCAGAGCAGATGAAGATTACCTGGATTGTGATTCCGATGCACTACCGGAGCGACCAGGACCAGTATGGCTACGATGTAATCGGAACCGTAGACGAGTTTACGGAACTCATGGACAGTGTCATGATGATTTCGGGAAGTGAGATCGAGACGGTTTCCACACTGCGTGCGCAGGTAGTAGTTCTTCAGCCGAAAAACAGAGCGAAGTCGGTTGATAAAAAATAGCACTAAGTAGAAGGAGCAGATGAGCAGATTTAAGGCAGGCAATCCAGAGTATGGAATGTCTGCCTTTTCATCCTGGCCGTTCACAGTTTGAACGCGATTTTCTCATAAAGTAATCACATTTATCCCGTAATATAAACATGTATGACTACTCAGAACAGCAGACAGCATGCTGTTTTGAAATGTAATAACAATACCATGGAGGTTCCGCTTTGAACAGTAAAAATTCCGATTCTGCAGTCACCATCGAAAATCTTGAGAGCGCCATCGATCGATACCGGAGGGAGGACGTCCTGCGGATGTTAAAAAAAGGCGTTCTGGACGGCCTCGCCGACGAGGAGCAGGAATATTTCTATTGCCGCCTTGCTTCTCTTCGCAGCATGGAAATCCTGGATTATCTCAGTCACCGGAAAGCCTGTTTCCCTGCAAAAATGATGCAGTTGGATTTTGACATGTCGCAGAACAGGAGCTTTGTCCTGGAAGCGCTGGAGAAATATCACAAAAAGTTCAACCTGTCCGACGACGAGGAATGCAGTCAGCTGTTTGCCATCGCCTGTGCCGTAGGAGATGCCAAAATGGTAAAAAATCTGATCCGGAAGAAGAAGGCTGCTGACTGCTACCCGTTGGTCGGTTCCGCGCCCTTCCCGGTCTTTATCCAGGTTTCTCAGATTGCAGCCGACGCACTCAGCAACGATCAGTGGATAGAACTGTATCTTGGCGCTTTCATTTCCCGGGACGGATATGCCAGAATGGATTACATGCTGAAACAGGGGCTGGATCTGTTCCGGAAAAATGAGGAGGGGAAAACAGCGGCGGATTTGCTGGAAGAACGGACGACGTCTTATCGGTACAGCAATAAGAAGAACGGATGCTATCAGAAAATCCAGGAGGAGCAGCTGTTGTCCGAGCTGAGGAAGCTCCAGGCTACCCTCGAACAGCCGCCGGAGGAAAAGCACTCCCGGAAAAAGATGATTGCCATCGCCTGCGCCTGCCTGGCAGCGGCTTTCGTCATATAGGCGACTGTGTATTACGTGACATGGGATGATGGGGCAGAGGCGACGGAAGACGCCGCAGAGATGGACGATTCTGAGGAAGCAGAAATCACTGAGGAAACGGATACAACGACCACAGACTCTGGCGACAGCGAAGCCTCTGAAGAAGAGGCCTCTTACTCTACAGACAGTTCCCTGACTGTAGCGGACGGGGACACGGTCAATATTGACTATACCGGATATATCGACGACGTCGCCTTTGATGGCGGAAGCACAAATGGTTCCGGAACGGATCTGACCATCGGTTCCGGGAGTTATATCGACGATTTTGAAGAGCAGCTGATCGGCTATCATCCTGGTGACACGGTAAGCGTCACTGTCACCTTCCCGGAGGATTATGGAAATGAGGAACTGAATGGCTAGGAGGCCGTCTTTGAGGTCACAATCAACGGTATTTACCAATAAAAAGTTTACATAATTTTTAGAATTATTCACAGCGCAGACACGAAATAAACATGGAGTCTTCACTCTTTTCTGGCAATATGGATACGCTCAGAGAGAAAACAGAATCGTTTTCAAGCATGAGTAACCGGCCGGTACAAAGAACACCAACATTCACAGGAATGGCAAGAAAGGAGACTCTATTATGAAAAAGAAATTCGTTGCAGCATTGATGCTTTCCATGAGCCTGGCGCTTACCGCCTGCGGAAGCTCTGATTCCAGCAGTTCCACTGTGGAAACAGAAGAAACGGAAGATACAGAAGAAGAGGAGAAAAGCTCTGAAGAGGAAGAGGCCGCGGACGCTGCTGTCATGACCTACACATCTTACATGGATGCCGAAGTGGACAGTGAAGTTACGGTTGAGGCTTACATACAGGCAAAGCAGTCCCTATCAGAGGACGGCACAGTCACCTTCTATATGTAGGACGAAGACGGAGGCTATCTTGTGTACGAAGCGGAATGCTCTGATGAGGATTATGAACGGCTCGAAGCGGGAACCAAGGTTCGCGTGACTGGATATAAATCCGAATGGTCCGGGGAGACAGGCGTCACGGATGCGGCTCTTGAAATTCTGGATGATGAGGACTCTTATGTCGCGGCGTCTGTCGACGTGACAGGCCTGCTGGCTGATGATACCCTGTCGGATTACCTGAACCGCTTCGTGTCATTCAGCGGAATGACCGTAGAGGCATCCGCGGACATCGACGGCAGCGAAGTCGCTTTCCTGTACGAGGCGGACGGTTCCGGTGAGGCGGGCAGCGATCTGTATTTCAACGTATCGCTGGATGGTGAGACTTATACCTTCATGGTGGCGTCAAGCCTGTGCGATGAAGATTCTGAGGTATATCAGGCGGTAACAGCTTTTGAAATTGGCGATGTCATCGACATGGAGGGTTTTCTGTACTGGAGCGATGGTGCACTCCCGCAGATCACTTCCATGACTGTTTCAGAAGAAACAATCAGTATTGAATCCGTAGAGGAAACCACAGAGACAGAAGAAACCGAATAAAGGCAACAAGATTACTACTCAATCCTCCCATATAATGAATGCCGCCAGGTTCACATACACTGCAGGCCGGGCGGCATTTTCCAGCGTTTCTTTCGCCTATTCCAGGCCGAGCACGATGCTCGTCACGGCCTCGCGCGGATCCACCATCAGGTTTCTCTTCATCATCGACAGCTTCTGATGAAGTCACGGATTGCCTGCATGGACATGTCTAAGGTAGAAGCACAGGCGGATTGCTGTGGCAATTTTACATTTGACCGGATAAAACTTACGCTATCACTTGACATTTCCTGTATGGTCACGCTAATATACAGATATCCCTATGGGTACAAGGAGGACGATGAAGTGAAACAATGCATGGACTCTGAAAACCTGCATCGCAGGCTGAAAAAAATCATTGGCCAGGTGCAGGCTATTGATCGGATGATCGATGAGGACATTCCCTGTGAGGATATTCTGTCGCAGATCAACGCCGCTAAGGCCGCGCTGCACGGCTGTGGTAAAGTCGTCCTGGAAGGACATATTCAGCACTGTGTGCGCGATGGGATCGAGCATGGGGACGCGGATAAGACGATTGCCGATTTTACAAAAGCAGTAGAGCGTTTCGCCAATATGGGTTAGAAGCCCTTAGAATTTTTTATGATGATTTCTTTAAAGCAGCCTGATCGGGCTGCTTTTTTCAACAAGTAATTTGTAAGTACCACCTAATCTTAATGTCATACCATTGACATCCGCATACCCATATGGGTATAATAACGGCATACCCGTAGGGGTATATGCGAGAGAAAACGTATGGAACAGAGGATGCGTATGAACGATATTCAGAAGAACCGGATGAAACAGATCTGCAGGGAGTCCCGTGAAGATTACCTGGAGGCCATGCTTTTGCTGCGGGAACAGATGGAGGAGATACGCTCCTCCGATTTGGCCGCTTACATGGGTTTCTCCAGAGCCAGTGTCAGTCAGGCGGTTCTATCGCTGGAAAAAGAAGGTTTCCTTGTCATGGATGAAAAGTACTGTCTGCATCTGACGGAGAAAGGCTTACTGACCGCCGAGAGAATACATCGCAAACATATTTTTTTCGAGAAAAATCTGGTGCTTGCCGGTGTTGACCCTGTTTTGGCAGACAGGGAAGGAAGCCGGATGGGCCATGCGCTCAGCAATGAAAGTTTTGAACGGATTGCGGCGGACGGTATGCGAAAGGAGGAGGAACTGAACTCATATGAAAGCAGTGATTTCCAGACTTGAATGGATGTTAGAGTTGGGAGGAACCAAAAAGGACATCGTT
>JAJQCB010000028.1 GCA_021203005.1 Clostridiales bacterium
TCGGTGTCTGGTATATGGAAAAATCAGGTCGCCGTGAATAATTCAGGTTAATATAGAAAAACATGGGATAGATTTTAGAACAGCTGTGCAGGTATTCCTTGATAAAAACCGTATAGAGTTTTTTGATGAAAGGCATTCTATTTTTGAAGAGCGATATATTACGATTGGTATTGTAGGAGAGAAAATGCTGATCATAACACTTGTTTATACTGAGCGCAGCAATGTGATAAGGGTGATATCTGCCCGGCAAGCAACGAAAAAAGAAAGGAAGGCTTATAAAGATGGTATCTTATGAATTAAATCAGGAAACAAAATTAACAACGGAACAGGAAAGAATGTTGGAAGATGTTGCAACGCGCCCGATTGTATTTGATGATGATTGCCCAGAGTTAACGGATGAAGAGCTTGCGCAATTTTATCGTGTCTCAGAAAAACGCCGGGAAGAGCGGAGAAAACAAACGGTAACACTCCGGCTTTCGCCGCAGGCTCTGAATACGGCCAGATCACTTGGAAAAGGATATACATCTGTACTTTCCAGAATTCTGGAAAGTGCATTAAAAGACAAGGATGTAATACAGAGATTTTTGTAAATTTTTTAATGCAGATTTAGGGTCGCGAGAAGCAGGGGTCTGACCCCGGTAACAAAGAATAAATATTTTATAAAAGAAGTATAAAGTCAATAGGATAGTTAGCGCCCGTGTTGAATGGAGGATATCCGGACAACGCGGGTGTTTTAATTCCAGATATCCTGAAGAGGGATTGTGGCCACAGGATCTTCAATCCCGGTTAGATCCACCGGAGATCTTGATATAAAAACATATTTGTAGCAATTCATTCCTGTTGCTTTTACCTGTGATATTTCTTCGCGGACTGCAGAAGCAGAAATTTTTTCTTTTCGGAATTTGACTTCATAAAAGACATATCCTTTTTCGTCCTGTGTGGCAATATCAAATTCTCCGTTTCTGTGTTCTGCAGGAAGATCATAATAATATTTCCCGATTTTTTCTATGACGGGTGAAATCTGTCCGGCCTTGTTCTTTCGGACCAGATATTGCCTGCAAATCTCCTCAAAGTAATGGGGCACATAGATCGATTCAAAATCCTCTTTGATATATTTATCATAAAATGCCGCCGGATCCATGATCTTTCTTTGAGAGGCATATCGGAAGATATATCGATAATAGAAAGCAGAAAGCGGATCGCTAATGTGATAACCTGCCTTTCGTTTATTTCCCTCATCATTGATTGGCGTTTTCTTCTCTACCACTTCCATATTGATAAGCTTGTCGAGTACATCCACCAATGTCGGACCGCTGGATACATGAGACTGATTAAGAATGTCTTTGTACTTTGAATACCCCCTGGACAGAGCTTCAAATACTTCATTGGCATTTGTTATTTTCGATATTTCTGCATTCAAATACATGGAAACCTCATTCTCCAGACGTGCCTCCGGAGTCACCAGGAGTTCCATTAAGTTCTCCTCTATCGAAACAGAGTCATCAACTAATCGGTTATAGTAGGGGATACCTCCAAATATAGAATAAATCCTCACTCTGTCTTCCACGGAAAATCCGGGATAGAATCCGGCAGACTCATAATAATCCATCGGTTTTAAATTGATGGTAAGGTCAATGCGGCCGTACAGCGGGTTGGAATGCTCTAACAGATTTCTCATAATCTCTACATAGGAGCCCAGGATAATAAATGTAAGTTTTGCAGAATCTCTGTATTTATCAATCATTGTTTTCAGGATACTGTCCATTCCCTTGATGTTTTCTCGAAGGTAAGGGTACTCATCCAGAACAAAAATCATGGTTTCATTACAGGACTTTTGAAAGATGTACTCCAGGATTTCTTCTATGGATTGATATCCAAGCTTTGGAAGATGAAGTTCTTCTGATAAAATACTGCATATTCCCTGTGCATTACTTTCTTCAGCAACTTGCCTGCATTCATAATAAATGCCTGGAATCGTTGTATTTTTAAGCAGCTGCTTCACCAGTGCGCTTTTGCCTACGCGGCTTCGTCCGTATATCAGGATTGTCTGCATGGCTTTATCCATATTTGTCCTGGCAATTGCCCGGTTCAGTTTCTTCAATTGCTCTTCTCTTCCAATAAACTTCATTTTATTCGGTCACCTCCGACTCGGATTTGCTCGAATTTATTATATCACGTATTGTCAGTTTTGCAATCTTTTTATTTCCAAACACCCAGGCACCATTACGAAAGTGTTAAAATATTACAGAAAATTACAAATGATAATTGTAAAAAAAGAGTTGACAAAGAAATTTTATTCTTGTAAGGGTACCCAGGTGCCTGACCCCGGTAAGAAAGGATAAAAATTTTATAAAAAAAGTGTAAAGTACAATAGTAGCCGATAATGAAAGTCATCGGATACTATTGCGCTGGAATAAAGTAAGCGCCTAAATTTTGGGCGGGTTTCCCGCTAACGGGGATCCCCTTATAATGGTAGTGAATCGTAGTTTCGTTCATTTGACACCGGTAACGATTGGTAGCCGGTAGGAATTCACTGTCATTGCAAAAAAAGGAGGAACCCCATGTCCAAGTATAGTAACCGCCGGTCCGATAACGACTGGCTCCATATCATCCAGGAATGCCGCCAGAGCGGAATGAGTGACAGCAACTATCCCCAGGGGTCAGGCATCGGTAAAAAATTAACTTAAAGTTTCATAAATTCGGATTGATTAGCCGAGAACGGTATGGTATCATACTTAATAGACAGGGAATGTTAGTGAACCTGCCTGTCAGGAGGGCGGTGATTATGCGTTGAAAATTTACTTGGATTGCTGTTGCTATAATAGACCATTTGATGATCAAACGCAGGAAAGAATCTACCAGGAAACGCAGATTATCATGGGAATACTCAGGGGATGCCAGTCAGGAAATTATGAGGTTATTGGAAGCTCCGCATTGAGCATGGAGATTGACCGTATTGGCGATCCCGCAAAAAAGCAACGTGTATGTGACTTGTATGCGTTAGCCAATTCACATGTAAATTTTGATGATAGCATTGAAGAGAGAGCCAAAGAGATAGCTTCGCAATCGAAAATAAGAACGTATGATAGTTATCATATCGCTCTTGCTGAAAAAGCAGGAGCTGATGTGATGATAACCACAGATGACAAGTTAGAAAGAATGCGTCACATTTGCAGCTTAATGTTGAAGTTGTAAATCCATTTGAATTTTTAATCCAATATGTTTATGGAGGTGAGCAGGAATGATGCAGGTGAATTTGAATAATCCGATTGAAGTCAGAAATGCGGGATTTTCCGCGTTAAAGGATGCTCTGGGACCTGTGGGAATGGTTCAGTTCATCCAGCAGTTTGATCTTGGATATGGCGATTATACGAAAGAAAAATACGAGAGTGAAGACATCAGCATGGAAGATGCTGCGTTTCTCATGAAAGCTTATAACAGGGATTAATAATACTAGGTGCCAGGCACCAATGTGGTCAAGATAACGTCAACTTTAGAGTAAAACAGGAATACCGGTGCCTGACCCCGGTAACAAGAGATTATTCTTGGTAAGGATATGGAGTTGAAGCATCCTCCGCAGACTGAGCGGGAGCAACGAACATCGGAGAAAAAGCGTTTTGTCAAACTGGATGTCTGGGCGCAGGATGTTGATGATGTTATTTATGACACGGAGGTTCAGAAGAAGAACACCGGGAATCTTCCGAAGCGCAGCCGATACTACCAGTCGGTGATTGATAGCAAGCTCTTGAAGCCGGGTGTCATTGATTTTAACGAGCTGAACGATGTGTTTATTATTATCATCGCGCCGTTTGATCTGTTTGGCGAAGAGCGGTATGTTTATACTTTTTCCATGCAGTGTGAGGAAGTCGATGGGTTGATGCTTCATGATGGCGCCACACGTATATTCCTGAATACGCACGGAATGGATGATGAGAATATCACGCCTGAACTGAAAGAGTTGCTTTATTTTTTGGAGCATACGAATGATCCCGGTCTGATCATTCAGAGTGATAATGAGGATACCCCGGGGTCAGGCACCATTACAAAAGTGTTACAGACGGCAGAAGCAGAGTGCACAGAAGTAAGATTTAAAAGAGGAAGATAGTTGGCGCCCGCATTGAATGGAAAATATCCGGACAATGCGGGCGCGGTTTTTATAGCAGCATATTCAGCCTTACTGCAGGTTTCTTTTTTCGTGTCCATGTTTTAACCATCTGTTCCTGCAAAAAAGCAAGGAAGCCATCAATTTTTCCGGTTTTATCATAGACTGCAAGAGCCATATAGTAGGTCTGCTTATCCTCTTCAAATAAGACCAGCGGCGGATAATTATGGAGCATAAGGTAATAATTGAGCAGTGTCCGTCCGACCCGTCCGTTGCCGTCGGCGAACGCGTGGATTTCTTCAAAACGCAGATGTAAATAAGCAGCAATTGTCATAACATTTCTGCCCTCCTCTGCTTTCATTTCGTCCAGCAAATCTGTTAATTCCGATTCCACGTCTTCAGGTGCCGCGCCAATCCCATCCCCAGTAACATAATCATGAAGTTTAAAGCAGCCGGGACGCTCTCCTTTTTGGTATCGGGTTTCATCATAACATCCTGTCATTAATCTGCGATGCAGGTCACAAATCAGATCCAGAGAGATTTCTTTTTTTTCTACGATACAGGACAGGAAAAAATCGAAACAATCTTTCTGATTTTTAATTTCAAACAGGGTTCGCAGATCGCCGGTATAATTGATTACTTTTCCGTTTTCAAATATCTCGCGAGTATCATGCATCGTAATATTTTCGTTCTCTATTTTGCCGGAATTATATGCGAAAACAATGCGAAAATTGTTCAGAAGAATGTGGTAGTCCGCTATCGTGTTTTTCTGCTTGCCTTGCCATTCGGAAATAATGGTATCAAAATTCATATGATTTCTCCTGTTTGTTCAGATTCCTGCAGAAAGTATATCACAAGATTGCCCGGTGTGGGAAAATTTTTTTGTATACTTGGTGTCAGGCAGTGTGCCCGGCTAAGATCGCAACATTGAGATACCCCGGGGTCAGGCAGTGCGTCCAGCAAAGGTCGCAACATTCAGCGGATGGAAATCCCGTCCGGTAAGATACTAAATCGTAAGGGTCGTACCCCGGTAAGAAAGCATAATTATTTTGTAAAAGAAGTATAAAGTCAATAGGATGGTAGGCGCCCGTGTTGAATGGGAACGATCCGGACAACGCGGGAGAAATTTTAGATTTGGAAATATATATAATAGACATAAGTCGAATAAAACTCAACTCATAATTTGGAATTGCAATCAGGTTGCAATTATGCTATCATTTTTCTTATAAAAGCATATTTTTTATTTGCTGCAAAAAAAAGAGGGTGTTTTTTCATGAGTTTACAATCAGATACAGAAATGTTGTCTGTTTCAGCGGTGGAGGAATACGCTACTCAAAATCATATAACAGTGGATGCCGCATATGAGCTGTTCCATAGGCAGCAGATATTTGAAAAGATTATTCTTCAACATGAATATTTGCATCAGGTATCTTTTGATGAGGTTATGGAGTTCGTTTATAAGGAAATACAGGATAAGGAACGCGACCTTATTTTATTCCATGGAACTGATGTGGATTTTACCGAGATTCAATTGAATAAGTCACATAATAAGAGGGATTTCGGAACCGGGTTTTACACAACTATCCTTGAAGAACAGGCTAGGGACTGGGCGTATCGTCTCAGCTTGAGAAATCACGCAAAGAAATATTATGTGATGAAGTTCCTGTTTGCGGAGAATGTAGGACTGAAGATAAAAAGATTTGACTCATTGAATAAGGAATGGTTGGAATTTATCAAGGATAACCGATCCCGAGGTGGATTGCAGCATGATTACGATATTGTTATTGGTCCGGTGGCAGATGATAATACTATGGAGACAGTGCAGCTGTATGTTGCCGGAATTTTCAATGCAGAAGAGGCTGTAGACAGACTCCGTTACAATAAAGTGAATAATCAGGTGTCATTTCATACAGAAAAGGCACTGGAATATTTGAAATTCGTCGGGAGGGATCAGTATGAGTGAGATATATACCTTTAATGGGAAAGATATTACGATGAACGTTTTCATTCAGATCCGGGCAGTTGTTGATATTATTAAAGAAGCAAAGAAGATTGACTTTATTGAGGCTTTGGGGCAGTTTTATCGTTCTAATACTTATAAGACACTGCAGAACACAGAGAACGGCCTCTGGGCAGAATCACCGGAGTATATTGCAGACAGTTTTTTTGAAAACCGTTATTAATAATAGTGCTCCTGTGTTTATGAATACTGGTGCCTGACGGAAACGGATTCGAAGACAAAAGATTTAAAAGAAGATAGTTGGCGCCCGTGTTGAATGGAGGATATCCGGACAACGCGGGTGTTTTAATTCCAGATATCCTGAAGAGGGATTGTGGCCACAGGATCTTCAATCCCGGTTAGATCCACCGGAGATCTTGATATAAAAACATATTTGTAGCAATTCATTCCTGTTGCTTTTACCTGTGATATTTCTTCGCGGACTGCAGAAGCAGAAATTTTTTCTTTTCGGAATTTGACTTCATAAAAGACATATCCTTTTTCGTCCTGTGCGACAATATCAAATTCTCCGTTTCTGTGTTCTGCAGGAAGATCATAATAATATTTTCCAATTTTTTCTATGACGGGTGAAATCTGTCCGGCCTTGTTCTTTCGAACCAGATATTGTCTGCAAATCTCCTCAAAGTAATGGGGCACATAGATCGATTGAAATTTCTCCCTGAAATATATTTACTTTAACGATAAAAAAGCGTATAATCACCTGCGGATGGTATTCTGAAAAGAAACTGTACCGCAGGTGATTTTATTATTTTATTTTGAACGGAGCTTGTATTGCAGGAGGCAAACGAGACTTCACTATCCCGCCGGATCCGGTGGCTGATCGGGAAAATCGATCACAGTTACAGGAGAATGGAGGGGATGCTTATGAACATTGGTTTTATCGGCGCAGGGAAAGTTGGTTTCTCTATGGGGAAATATCTCACCGAGCGCGGCATGCGCGTGACGGGCTATTACAGCCGCAGTCCGCAGTCATCACTGGAAGCAGCAAGGTTTACAGACACCGGGCAGTATTTTGATCTGCGGCGTCTGGCGGAGGATAGTGATGCGATTTTTCTCACGGTACCGGACGGTGTCATTCCGGCGGTGTGGGATGAGTTGAAAGTGCTTCCGATTCAGAATAAAATGATTCTTCATTGCAGCGGGATGCT
>JAJQCB010000177.1 GCA_021203005.1 Clostridiales bacterium
TGCGCCCGCGGTGGGTCCGGTGGACAGACGGGCATGTGTATAAGATTGACCGGGTCGTGGACTGTGTCCGGGCGGCCAGCAGAAAAGCAGGCGGCATAGGATTGCGCTATACAGTCGTGATCGGAGGTCAGGAATCGCAGTTATATTACGAGGAAAACTATAGATGGTTTGTGGAGGCAAAGCAGCCATGCTGACAGAGGCAAGAAAGATCAAACAGAGGGATTTCGCTGCGCGATTTAGATCAGCAGTGTGGAAATATAAATATTTTTATTTGAAAGCGGCAGCGTATGAGGGATTGGGATGCTGCTTTACGGGAGGTGGTTGAATGCATAATTATATATCAAATGCCGAGTTGGAAGAGCTTGGTGAAAGCATTGTCCTTGACTATACAGGGGGAAAGGCTGCATGGATGGAACGTATTGATATTGAGGGTTTGATTATGAATTATCTTGGCCTGCTTATAGAATATGAGCGGTTTGCAGAGGATGATTTATCGAAAATAGGATTTCTTGCAGATGGAACGACACCGCTATATATCTACCGTGACGGAAAAAAGACCCCTGAAATTTTCTGTAAAGGGACAATCGTGCTGGATCGATTTCTTCTTCGCACCGAGGAAATCGGCAGGCGCAGATTTACGCTTGCACATGAAGCTGCCCACTGGCTTTTAGAGAAGCATAACCCCATACAGGCGTCTTTCCGGTCAGAATACGATACGGAGCAGATGTATTCGATGAAGGAACTCCGGCAGTTTTGTAATATGATGGAAAGCCAGGCAGACAGACTGGCTGCGGTCATTTTGATGCCGGGATGTATGGTGCGCGAGATGCTTCCGAAATATGCCGGGGCAGATAGGATTCGTGTGTATGGACGAACTGTATTTGCGCGGTCAGAAAAGATTGCGATGCAGAGGATGGCGGAAAATATGGGGGTGTCCTGGTCGGCTTTGTTCTACCGGCTGAAAGAGCTGAACTTGTTGGAATACCGGGATATTCAGGAATATCTGTCAGGTGAATTGAAACTGGGGGTGATACCTTTTGAATGAATTGAAATTTAATCCCAGATATCCGGCACCGGAGAAGGCAGTAGTGGATAAAATACTGCGTTCCCAATGTGAGGTGGAAAATATGCGGGAGCAGGAACTCCGGTGTCCCATCTGCCATTTTCGGATTGCCGGAGTATATGGAGACAGAAGCGGGCATATCCGTGTGAAGTGCCGGAAATGTAAATTCGAAGGAGTCCTGAACCTCGCTTATTTCAGGAGGATGAAGCGGTATTACCGCACAATAACAGATAGAAAAATATAATTATTACGACTTTAATCGTGCAAGCAGAGCCGGTGTGAACCGTGGCTTCCAGGCGCCGTATGAAGCCGGGATGAGTACAGAATAATCATGTGCCATTCCGATTTCTACGGCGCTTTTTTGCACGGTTTTTGGCTTCATACGACGGGGAAAGTTCTCATCCGGGATGCGTAAAGGAGGATTTTATGGATTTCAATACGGAACAATACGGGAAGCGGCTGAGAGAACTTCGTCAATTACGCGGGCTGACACAGGAGGAACTGGCGGAAGCGTTGAATATCAGTCTGGATCATATGAGGAAGATGGAGAAAGGAAAGAGAACCTGCTCGATTGATCTTTTGGTTGAGATTGCTGCTTTTTTCTATGTGAGTACTGATTACTTGCTGACAGGGAAAACAGTGAACCGTGCGGCGGACAGAACAAAGATCCTGACAATAATTGCCGATTTGTCAGAGATTGCAAAAAGTCTTTAGGTGTTCTGAAAAATAACGACCGGTACTAAGAGTACCGCTAAACCGGGACTGCCAGTCACTCCTGAGCAGGGCATTTTCATTTTACAATAGGCGTGAGCCGACCGAAAGAGAACGGCCGGAGACATGTACTTTGAAAACAAAATATACATTCATCAGGTACGAAGCTGTGACAGGGAGCAACGTCAGCGGCCAACGCCACGATTTCCTGTAGGGGACGGAGCGGTAGCCGGCTGTAAGTATCGGGCAGCACCCGATATAGCGATGATATGTCACAGGATAATGATACTTCCGCTATGCGGCTCGGTGAGAACCACGGAGGGGTTAGATTCCCATGGATCTGATACGCTGTCAGACATCTGATGATTTCCCGGCAGGTCAGAGAGCCTGTCCATCCGGGGACGTTGAGAACAAATACGGATAGATCATATACATGGAGGCAGCCGGAGTGGCGTTGGCTTCGGCCGGCTGTCTTACATATAAAAAGAAAGAAGGGATGCGTTATGGAAGGATTGACAATAAATCCAAAATTTGCAGAGCAGATTCCTCCTCTGTCGGAACTGGAATTTGCACAGTTGGAGGAGAACATATTGGCGGACGGAAGGGTGCTTAACCCCATAATTGTCTGGAAACAGCCGGAAACAGAAACAAAAGTGATTGTGGATGGGCATAACCGTTACCGGATTGTGCAGATGCATCCGGAAATTCGCTATGAAATCTTTGAGAAGCAGTTTCCGGATGAATATGCAGTGTTTGCTTTTATTTATAAGACGCAGCTTGGCCGTCGGAACCTGACGCCGCAGCAGAGGAAATATTTGATCGGGAAGCAGTATAACGCCGAAAAAATGTCCATACCATTTCGCGGTAACCAATACACTTTAGTGAATGAAAGTGGTCGTGATCAAAATGATCACAACCAAAATACAGGATCAACCCGTGAAAGAATCGCTCGCGAAAATAATACAAACGGTGTGTATGTTCGCAGGGCTGGTAAATACGCGGATGGTATTGATGCGGCAGAAGAAACGGATCCGGGTATTAAATACGATATTTTGTCCGGAACAATCAGACCAACAGACAAGGCAGTTACCGAAGTAGCAAAGGCTCCGCCTGAAGAAAGGAATGAGCTTGTGCATCAGCTTAGGAATCCGCCGGAGAAGAAGCCGGTAAAAAGATCTCTCCCGAAAGCAGATGCAGATGAATCAGATGAGATTTTCGAAGAAGAAGAGACTGCTGAGCCTGTAACGAAGGTTACGCACAAACAGATCATGGAAATCTATGACGGCCTGGTGCATTCGGAGGGAATTACCACAGAGGATGATGTAATCGTTGATATGCAGGATGCCGCTGACACACTGATTTTCCGTTGGAACAAATGTCTGGAACTGAATCCGGAGATCGCGAAAGCGAAATCATTTCGATCACGTGTAAAGAAAATCGCAAAGGAAACGAGAGAATTCTTACATAAATTTTAAGGAGGATATTATTTAAATGAAACCGGTAGATTGCCCTTATGAAATCATGATTTTAAATTCCCACCAGTTGATCATTCCGCGGGAAACATACCAACGCAAGCTGACAACGGAGCGCGTTGAGGAGATTGTCTCTGATTTTGATGAGCGTATTGCAAATGAGCCAAAAGTCAGTTGTCGCAATGGCCGCTATTATGTGTTTGATGGTCAACATACCATCAACGCCCGCATTGCGAGAAATGGCGGGCGAGATCTGCCAATCCGTTGCAAGGTTTATTATGGCATGACGGAAAGCGATGAGGCACTCTTGTTTGCCAAACAGACAGGAGCATCCGCAAAACTGACTCCCGGCGCAGAAATCCGGGCAAATATTTATGGCGGCAAAGAGAATGAGATGCATTTCCTGCATGTCAATGAAAGCATCGGACTGACGCTGGATTATGACCAGAAGCACGGATATAAACGGATAGCCTGTATTAAAACAGCTTTTGAGATGTTTAAGGCCATCGGTCCGGATAAATATAAAGAAGCGATGTGCCTGCTTTTGGATGCATGGCATGGGGATCCGGATTCTCTTCGTGCTGAGAATGTGAAGGGGATGTGTCACTTCGTTGACCTGTACCATGGCGAATATAATCCAAAACGGATGGTATCCCAGCTTCGGAAAGTGGATCCGCTGACGATTTACCGTGAAGGCCGAGCGATTGGCAACAGCCTTGCCGGCTATAAGAAATATCTGTACCAGGTATATCGCATTTATAACGGAAGCAGCAAGAAAAATGCACTTCCGATGAAGTTTTAATCTAAGGATGAGGAGGACAAGAATGAAGAAAGATTGGATTTACCGTCGGGGAGATTTGTACATGGCAAATTTGAATCCGTTTAAAGGATCAGAGCAGGGTGGTACCCGTCCAGTCCTGGTACTCCAGAATAATGACGGAAATTATTATTGCCCGACACTGATTGTAGCGCCGCTGACGACAAAGATCAAAAAACAGAATCAGCCGACGCATTATTACCTTGAGAAAGTGCGGGGGTTATGCGCACCATCAATTGTTGAGCTGGAGCAGATCAAGACCATAGATAAGATGCGCATACAGCGGTACATTGGAAAATTGTTGCCGGAACAGATGTCCGGCGTGGAAGATGCGCTCCGCTGCAGTATGGGGTTGGAAATCCCGGAGAGTGTGGAAGCTCCATGAGAAATTGAGAGACTTATGACGCACAAAATTCAAAGTTTGTCAAGGATGCCGGATAAAATTCATATTATTGCCGACATCATGGACGTAACACGATAAGGTGGATAAGATAAGAATATAAATCATTATTCGGAAGGAGATATTATGGAGACAGCGTGTGCTGAAAAGAAAGTTTACGATGCGGAAGATATTCAGAAGTTTTTGGGAATCGGCAGGAGCAAGACATATTCCCTGTTGGAAGAAACTTATAAAAAACAGGAACCGTTCCGAGTTATTAAAATCGGAAAGCTCCTCAGGGTGCCGAAACAATCTTTTGATGACTGGCTGGATGGTATTAATTAGTAGTAAGTGGGAAGGTGGAACTGTTGAAAAAGGAAACCGCATATACTCAGAAAAGTAAATCATTCTACGAAAATAATTCGTGGTATCACCGGACTAAGGTTCTCCAGGATGATGGGTCGGTGAAATATGGCAAGAAGGGCGGGTTCCAAACCAGCAAAGAGGCAGCCAAAAGTTATGACCGGTGTGAGGCGGAGTTTAAGAAGGCATATCGTTCCTACCAGCTGGCGAATCAGATTAACACGGAAGTTATGCTGAAGGATTATCTGATTTACTGGTTTGAAGATGTATTCTCTGAAAGGGTAGAGTCCACTACAAGAATGGTGGGAGCGTATGCTGTTTATGATCTGATCCTCCCGCAGTTGGATTATGACATCAAAGTCAGATATGTCAATGCAGATTATCTGAATGCGCTTCTGGAACGGGTTGCGAAAGCGACGCCGTCAGCAGGAAACAAGGGCAGGGAAATATTGAATCTTGCCTTTAAAGAGGCAGTGATTGCCGGATATATTAAGACGAATCCTGTTACGGCAACAAAGCCGTACAAAAGACAAAAGCCAAAAGTTACGGTGTTAAGTAAAGACGGAATCAGAAAGCTTTTGAAAGCGGCATCAGGAAGCAACTGGTATCTGGAAGTATTGCTCGGATTATTCTGCGGCCTCAGAAAAGGCGAGATCATGGGTCTGAAATTTGCGGATTTCGACTTTGAGAAGAATACGGTATTTATCTGCCGGCAGATTGTTTCTGACCCCAAGATCAGAAAAGGAACCGGAAGTAAAATTGATGAGTATTCACTGACAGAGCGGGAGCCAAAGACGCCGAATAGTTTCCGTACTCTGCGTGTCCCGGAGATCGTTATGTCGGAGCTCCGAGAACGTCAGAAACTGATAGCGTGGAATAAGGATAGCAGCCGGGAACCGTATGCGGATAAAGACTACATAAGCTGCCAGAAAAACGGCAAGCCTCATTCACCGAGCGCATTTAATAATGCATTGACTAAAATGTGCAGCAAGTGTGGACTGCCGCATATAACGGTTCATGGCCTCAGGCATATGTATGCGACAATTCTAATTGAGATGGGTGTGCCTCTTGTCAAAATATCCGCGCTCCTCGGCCATAGTTCCGTTCATACTACATTTGAATATTATTGTGACGTAATGGATGAGAATGAGAATATCCTGGCGTTTATGAATCAGGCATTTGCGCCTGACGAGACATGAAAGGCGGTGTGTTATGATATTAGATTTAAATCTGCAGAAATTTGTGGATTGGGAAGTAAACGGCGTGATGCAGATCAAAGGAAAATATGGATACCGAGTCATATTGAAATATATGGATGGCACAGAACGAACCCAGCAGAAAGCTGGGTTCGTTTCAGAAAAGGAAGCAAATGCTGCCAGAGACAGGACGATTGGAGAACTTTATTCCGGAAAGTATGTAGTCTATGAGAACGTCAGAGTAAAGGATTTTTTGGAATTCTGGGTGGAAGAGGATATTTTACACCGGGTAGGTAGCAATGAAACTTATGAGGCATACCGCGGGACGGCTTATAAACACATTATTCCGGCGATCGGAAGCCGGAAAATTTCAGAGATCAAACGGGGAGATATCCAGAAACTTTATAATGAGGTGGCAGCTTATTCCGCCTCAGTCGCGAGGCAGGTAAAGACAGTGATGAACGTTTCATTTCGATATGCCATTGACAAGAAGATTATTGCGGAGAATCCGACGCTTAATGTCAACCTTCCAAAACAAGTAAAAAAGAATCCGTATCATACGCGGTATGTGGACGGACAGAAGACTTTGACAATGGAGCAGATTCAAATTCTGCTGGAAGCCAGCCGGGATACACCGATACATATGCAGGTGTTGTTCAATGTTCTGATGGGACTCAGGCGCCGGGAAATTAACGGTCTGAAATATTCGGATGTCGATTATATTAACCGGACGCTTACCGTGCAGAGACAGCTGGGGAAAAAGATAAACACGAAAAAAGAAGATTTCGCTCCCAAGAGTTATACAAAACAGGAAGTCAAACTGAAAACCGAGTCCAGTTACCGTATTTTGCCGATACCGGATTATGTGTTTGAGGCAATTCTGGAGGAGCACAAAATATATGAGAGAAACCGAAGCCGACGAAGCACCGTGTTTGATGATTCGGGATATATTTGTTGTTCTGTGACGGGTAAGCCTCGGAGTAAAGATTTTCACTGGAAATATTATAAGAAGTTGTTGAAGGATAATGATCTGCCGGATATTCGATGGCATGATCTTCGCAGCACGTTCTGTACCATCCTGTTAAAAAATGATTTTAATCCAAAAGCAGTTTCCAAACTGATGGGTCATGCCAAGGAGCTGATCACGATGGATGTGTATGGTGATAAAAGAGGCATCATCGCAGACTGTGTGGATGAACTTCAGCCGTTTATCGATG
>JAJQCB010000228.1 GCA_021203005.1 Clostridiales bacterium
CCGGGCGGATTCCGGACTTTCACCGGTTAGAAACGTGCGCCGCCAGGCACACGTTTATATCGCCTGCTTTCAGCCAGAAAGCAGGCGTTTTTTTTGGCCTGGCGGTGCATGTTTCGGTGGCAGACTAAAATATTTGCAAAACAGGGCTTGAAATATACCCCGATGGGGTATATAATATGTCCTAACAGACAGGGATGTACCAGAATATGGGCTGATTACATTGTAATGTGAGCCAATGTAACAAAGTCCCTGACAAATGTCGCCAATGGCAGGGAAGCAGAACGGAGGCTATCATGAGCAGTGAGACCAGGATAATGAACAAGCGGACAGGAAATACATCAAAAGCGAAAAATCTGACAGAAAACACATCAGACGCGAAAAACCTGACAGAAACAGCTCCGACATCGACAGAGACAGCAGACCCCGCGGCTTCCTGCAGTGCGTGCTCCACCTGCCGAAAGAAAGAACGGACGCCGGAAGAGTATAGAAGCCTGATGAACCGCTTAAGCCGGATTGAAGGGCAGGTGCGCGGCGTTAAGGGAATGCTGGAGCGGGATGCCTACTGTGTTGACATCCTGATCCAGGTTTCTGCCATCAATTCCGCGCTGAATAGTTTTAATAAGGAGCTTTTGGGGAACCATATACGCAGCTGTGTCGTGGAGAATGTCCGCTCCGGCAACGATGAGGTGATTGATGAGCTGGTAAAGACGATTCAGAAGTTAATGAAGTGAGAGAGCCGGAGGACCTCGAATGGTACGATATGTTCCGATTGACTGAATATCAGATGAAAAATACAGAAAGGATTTTTATATGGAACAATATAATGTGACCGGCATGAGCTGCGCCGCCTGCAGCGCCCATGTGGAGAAGGCGGTACAGAAAGTGCCTGGTGTGACCGGCGTGGCTGTAAGCCTGCTGACAAATTCTATGACGGTGGAGGGCAGCACTTCCTCCGCGGACGTGATTGCCGCCGTATCGGCGGCCGGATACGGTGCGTCTCTGAAAGGAGGCGGTGCTGCCGGTGCTGAGGCGGGAAATGCAGGCGCGGATGCCGCCTCACTGGAGGATCACGAGACTCCAAAACTGTTAAAGCGGCTGATCGCGTCTGTGATCATTTTACTTCCGCTAATGTATGTCTCGATGGGACACATGATGTGGAACTGGCCGCTTCCTGCTTTCCTAAGTGAGAATCATGTGGCGATGGGACTGTATGAGATGCTGCTGACCATCCTTGTCATGGTGATCAACCAGAAGTTTTTTATCAGTGGTTTTACCAGCCTGCTTCACCGCGCGCCGAATATGGATACGCTGGTGGCCATGGGATCCGCCGCCTCTTTTGCCTACAGCACTTACGCACTTTTCGCCATGACCGGCGCACAGCTGCGGATGGATATGGATGCGGTGATGACATATATGGATGAGTTTTACTTTGAATCCGCGGCGATGATTCTGACGCTGATCACGGTCGGAAAGACGCTGGAGGCTTATTCCAAAGGGAAAACGACGAACGCCTTAAAGAGCCTGATGCAGCTGGCGCCGAAGACGGCCCATGTGATCCGGGACGGGGCGGAAGTGACCATTCCCGCGGCTCAGGTAAGAAAGGGCGATGTTTTTGTCGTGCGCCCCGGTGAGAGCATTCCCGTGGACGGCCTTGTGTTGGAAGGGATGAGCGCGGTGGATGAAGCTGCTCTGACCGGCGAAAGTATCCCCGTTGACAAGGAAACGGGGAGCACTGTGTCTGCGGCGACCATCAATCAGTCCGGCTTTTTAAAGTGCGAGGCAACGCGCGTCGGGGAGGACACAACTTTGTCCCAGATTATCCGTATGGTCAGCGATGCGGCGACTACCAAAGCCCCCATTGCCAAGGTGGCGGATAAAGTATCCGGCGTCTTTGTCCCATCGGTATTGATTATCGCGGCGGTGACTTTTGTCATCTGGCTGATGGTGGGACAGACCTTCGGATTCTGCCTGTCCCGGGCGATCTCTGTCCTGGTAATCAGCTGCCCCTGCGCGCTCGGCCTGGCCACCCCGGTGGCAATTATGGTGGGAAACGGACAGGGTGCGCGAAACGGCGTCCTGTTTAAGACAGCGGTATCTCTGGAGGAGACCGGAAAGATGGATATCATTGTCATGGATAAGACCGGCACGATCACCACCGGAAAGCCGAAAGTAACGGATATTCTGCCGGCATCTTTCCCGGAGGTTGCAGCTTTTTCCGGGGT
Source organism: Clostridiales bacterium (assembly GCA_021203005.1). Classification (GTDB taxonomy): domain Bacteria; phylum Bacillota; class Clostridia; order Lachnospirales; family Lachnospiraceae; genus Eubacterium_I. The sequence goes on from JAJQCB010000228.1 coordinate 2,223, forward strand.
AGAAGATATCGGAACAGACCTTGCTGCAGGCAAAAATAAAGATTCCGCTGTCAAAGCAGCAAAAATACAATTGATTCAGATCGCTTATGCCCTGGAGCAGAAAAGCGAGCATCCCCTGGCGCGCGCCATCGTCGATTATGCGGAGGAAAATGACATTTCCGCGGCTCCTGCGGATGAATTTCAGGCAGTCGTCGGAAACGGCCTCACCGGGCTGATCGACGGCGGCCGTTATTATGCCGGCAACCTGAATTATATTCTGACTGTCACGGATGTTCCCGAAGAAATCCAGCAGCAGGCGGCCGCTCTGGCTGAGGAAGGGAAAACGCCGCTCTTTTTTGCAAAAGACCATGAAATCTGCGGCATCATTGCGGTGGCCGATGTGATCAAGCCTGAGGCGCCGGAAGCCATCCGCCAGCTGAAAAGAATGGGCATGAAAGTGGTTATGCTGACCGGCGATAACCGGCGCACTGCAGAAGCCATCGGCGTGCAGGCGGGCGTGGATCATGTCATCGCGGATGTACTGCCGGGCGACAAGGAAGCTGTAGTCAGAAAACTGAAAGAAAAGGGAAAAGTGGCCATGGTCGGCGACGGAATCAACGACGCACCGGCTCTGACCCGGGCGGATATCGGTATCGCCATCGGCGCGGGGGCGGATGTGGCGCTCGACGCCGCGGACGTCGTCCTTGTCAAAAGCCGGCTGGACGATGTGCCCGCCGCGATCCGCTTAAGCCGCCGGGTACTGCGCAATATTCATGAAAACCTGTTCTGGGCGTTTATTTACAACGTAATCGGAATTCCTCTCGCGGCAGGAGCGTATTATTACCTTTTCGGGTGGAAGCTGAATCCGATGTTCGGAGCCGCGGCTATGAGTCTGTCCAGCTTCTGTGTGGTGACCAACGCGCTACGGCTGAATTTTGTCAATGTACACAGTACAAAGCGTGATAAGCCGAAAAAACATACCGTTTCAGACAACCTGTTTGAGGAACCGGATACCTTGAGAAAAGATTCTTCGGCGAAGGACGTTCCGATGAAAGATGCCTCCGGAAAAGATCAGGTTGATTTGAATAAAACAAAAATGGGAAAAGAAAAGGAGAGTCAGACAATGGAAAAAACAATCGAAATCAAAGGAATGATGTGCGGACACTGTGAAAAGCATGTGAAGAATGCCCTGGAGGCGCTGGATGGAGTCGCATCCGCAGAAGCCAGCCATGAGAAAGGAACCGCAGTTGTGACACTCAGCGCAGACGTGTCGGACGATGTCCTTAAAAAAGCAGTGGAAGACGCGGACTATGAAGTGGTAGCGATCAAGTAGGGGGGGTCAGACCCCGGAAAATAAACATAAACAGAATATTAAAATTATATAAACAAAACGGATATTCTTCCTTGTCAATCACTCCCCGGAATGTTACACTGGTAGAAAACACAGGGAGGAAATGATTGTTATGTCAGAAGTTACAACACACAAGGAAGCAAACGCGGGTCCGCTCGGGCTGCTTGGATTTGGAATGACGACGGTTCTGCTGAATCTTCATAATGCGGGGATTATCGAGATGTCGATCGTTATTCTCGCCATGGGAATCTGCATGGGAGGCCTGGCGCAGTTTGTCGCAGGTCTGATGGAGTTTAAAGCCGGAAATACCTTTGGAGCAACCGCATTTACCTCATACGGCCTGTTCTGGTGGTCTCTGGTATTTATCCTGGTGAATCCGGCAGCTCTGGGCGGCATGGAGTCGGACGGCAGATCCATGGGATTTTACCTGCTTCTGTGGTGCATTTTTACCTTGTTTATGTTTATCGGGACGATGAAAGCAAACCACGCGACGCAGATCGTATTTTTTACACTGATGGTTCTGTTCCTCCTGCTTGCGATTGAGAACTTTACCGGCAGTCATGTGGTCGGCGTGATCGCGGGCATCGAGGGTATCTTCTGCGGCGCCTCTGCCATTTATACCGCAGTGGCCGGTATCGTGGATGGGGAATTTAACAAGCCGATCATGCCGGTGTAGTTTTTATTTGAGGAAGTGTTATGCGCAGAATAAAGAAATTTACAACGTCAGTTTTATGTATATTGATTTGTTCTCTGCTGGTTTTTATCTCTGCCTGTTCGTATGACACGTCGGAATCTGAGCAGGCAGATACATCTTCTGTACAGGCGGAAACAGGTCAGACCGTGGAAGAGGCGGCTTCCGCAGATTCTGCGGAAGCGGAAGCAGAAACCACACAGTCAACAGAAGCAGAAGCCGCGCAGACATCGGAAGCGGATGACCGCCTGGAGATCTGGACCGGCGTCTCAGAGGAAGAACTGGAACAGGCGGATACCGTGGAGGATGTGCCGGAGTATGAGGGAGAGATTTACGCGGCCATCAATGATAACGAACCGGAGTTTACCGAAGAAGAGCTTTCTGTCACGGAATCCTACGAATCCTACAGCGAGCTGGACGAGCTGGGCCGCTGCGGCGTCTGCATTGCCTGTATCGGCACGGACATCATGCCCACCGAGGAGCGCGGCTCCATCGGTCAGGTAAAGCCGAGCGGCTGGCACACGGTGAAATATGACTGTGTGGATGGTCTGTATCTCTACAACCGTTGCCATCTGATTGCCTATGAACTTGCCGCGGAAAACGCCAATGAGGAAAATCTGATCACCGGGACGCGCTATTTTAATGTGGAGGGAATGCTGCCCCTGGAAAATATGGTGACGGATTTCGTGAAGGAGACCGGTTATCACGTGCTGTACAGAGTAACGCCCGTGTTTGAGGGCGATGACCTGGTGGCCGTCGGCGTACAGATGGAGGCCGAATCTCTGGAGGACGGAGGCGAAGGCATCTGTTATAACCTGTTTGTCTATAATATCCAGCCCGGAGTGGTGATTGATTACGCCACAGGAGACAGCTGGGAGTCGGATGAGACCTTGTTTGCTTCAGATGAAGAGGACGACGCGACAGATACATCCGGAGAGGAGACGGACACATCCCTGGATGCGGCAGCCGCAGCAGAAGGGGCGGCAGATACATCTGAGACAGAAGCGGATACATCTGAGGCAGAGGTGGATGCAGCGGCGGAGACCGATTCTGACACCGAAACTTATGTCGTCAATACGAACACAAAAAAGTTCCACAAGCCCACCTGTTCCAGCGTGGATGACATCGCGGACTACAACAGGCAGGACTACAGCGGCAGCCGCGAGACGCTGATCTCGCAGGGATTTGAGCCATGCAAACGATGCAATCCGTAAAAAAAACTCTTGACGAATGCCGCGCCGTGTGGCATAATATGCCTGTTGCTGAAAACAAAGTAGAGTATCCACTCTCACCCTCGCACGATTGAGTGACCTGCGGTTTATATTTCAGACATCATGTACCTTTTATCATCTGTGTACATGAGTTTTGAATGTATGTATTGTGGATAGTCTGCCTATCCACTTTTTTAGTTTATGGAGGTAAGAATCATTAGCGAATTACAGATTAATGAACAGATCAGAGACAGAGAAGTTCGCGTAGTATCCGCGGATGGCGCCCAGCTTGGAATCATGTCGTCGAGAGACGCATACAAACTGGCGCAGGAGAAAGAGCTTGATCTCGTGAAGATCGCGCCCAATGCGAAGCCGCCCGTCGTCAAGATCATCGACTACGGCAAGTATCGTTATGAGCAGAGCCGCCGGGAGAAAGAAGCCCGGAAGAAGCAGAAGACCGTTGAGCTGAAGGAAGTGCGGTTATCTCCCAACATTGACACGAACGATCTGAATACCAAAGTAAACGCCGCCAGAAAGTTTCTTGCCAAGGGCGACAAGGTCAAAGTATCCCTTCGGTTCCGTGGCAGAGAGATGGCGCATGTGCAGAACAGCAAGCATATCCTGACCGAGTTCGCGGAGTCAGTTGCTGATCTCGCCGTGGTGGAGAAGGCGCCGAAGATGGAAGGCCGCAGTATGACTATGGTGCTCGGCCGGAAGCGATAGACTTTATTGACAGGAGGAATTTATTATGCCGAAAATGAAAACAAAAAGAGCTGCCGCAAAACGTTTTAAGAAGACTGCGTCAGGTCAGTTAAAGAGAAACAAAGCTTACAAAAGCCACATCTTAACCAAGAAAACCCAGAAGAGAAAAAGAAATCTTCGCAAAGCTACGATGACAGATGCTACCAATGTGAAGAACATGAAGAAGATTTTACCGTATCTGTAAGCGACAGACTATTCAATGAGTTCAGGAGGAAGATGAAATGGCTAGAATTAAAGGCGGATATAACGCAAAAAAGAAACATAAAAGAGTATTAAAGCTGGCGAAAGGTTACAGAGGAGCCAGATCCAAACAGTACAGAGTAGCAAAGCAGTCCGTGATGCGCGCACTTGCTACTTCCTATGCAGGCCGGAAGCAGAAAAAGAGACAGTTCCGTCAGCTCTGGATCGCGCGAATCAACGCTGCGGCGCGGATCAACGGTCTTTCCTACAGCCACTTTATGTATGGTCTGAAGCTTGCTGAGATCGAGATCAACCGCAAGATGCTGGCTGAGATGGCAGTCAACGATGCGGATGGGTTTGCAGCACTGGTAGAGACCGCGAAAGCGAAGCTTGCTGAGAAAGCAGCGTAAGTCAGCTTTAAATTTTTTCGCATCATAGCAGACAGAAGTGAAAAATTTATTCGGATTTTGAGAAGAAAAATATGAAAGTGGCAATTACTCGTACAAGGTGAGTGATTGCTTCTTTTTTTATTTTCAAAAGAAGAATTATATTAGAAAAAGAAAAAAGTCCGCCAAACTGCATAGTTGCAAGTTTTTCAGACTTTCCTGGGTTGGGCTGTTCACTTAACAGTCAGCAGTTCGTAGGGGAATCGAACCCCTGTTTCCGCCGTGAGAGGGCGGCGTCTTAACCCCTTGACCAACGAACCACAACAAAACGTATTATACACATAAGCCTTATTCTTGTCAATACTTATTTTAAAATTTTTTTCCGGCC
>JAJQCB010000099.1:0-17798 GCA_021203005.1 Clostridiales bacterium
ATGCTCCGGGCGGGTAAAAGGAGATGAGCCGGAGAAAGCCGCGGAGGTGCTGGATGAGGTGGCCGTGAAAGGTTATGCCTGTGAGGCGAATTTCGAGCGGCTTCGCCGATGTGAACAGATGGCGAAACAGAAAGGCTGCATGGTGCCGCAGATTGCCATGGCCTGGATCTATCAACAGCCGGTGCAGACTTTTGCCGTTGTGAGTACTTCGAAACCGGAGCGGATGCAGGAAAATGTGGATGCCCTAAGCGTGGAATTGACACAAGAAGAATTGGCTTGGCTGGATCTGCAGAGGTGAAGGAGGGGAATCGGATGAAGCTGAGTGTAATGACATTGAGTATGCTTTTTATGGCAGAGTTTAAGTATAGTGTGGATCACGATGAAGAGGATTATGAGGAATTTTATGACGAGATGATGCGGACGATTTCAAACTGCGGGTATCGCGCGGCGGATGTCTGCTTTGAAACAAATGTTCTGTCGGCAGATAAAATCAGGGCAATTCTGGACAGGTATGGCTTGAGTGTCAGCAGTTATATCTATATGGGGCAGTTTGCGGCGGAGAAAAACAGTTCAGAACAGATCGAAAAGGCGAAAAAAGCAGCAGATCTGGCTGTTGCCCTGGGAACGGAGGTTCTGATGCTGGTGCCGCAGGCCTATGAGGGCATTGAGGCCTGCCCGGCGGCAGAGATTCAGGAGCGGCTGATCAGCAATTTTACGCCGGTGTGCTCCTATGCCGGAGAAAAAGGGCTGCATGTGGTGATAGAGGACACGCCGGATCTGCGGCTGCATCTGTGCAGCGCGCAGGATGTGGAAAAGGTTCTTTGCGCGGTACCCGGGCTGGAACTGGTTTATGACAGCGGAAATATGATTCTGGTCGGAGAAGATCCGGCAGAGTATTATCACATTTTTGAGAATTGCACTGCTCATATCCATCTGAAAGATATGAAAAAACTTGCAGAAGACGAACCGGTGCCGCGGTTCAGTGATATTTCCCTGAATGGGGAAAGGTATGTAACTGCGCCGACGGGGACAGGAGTGATTGATCTGAAACGCGTTGTGCGGGCCGTTCGGGATTCCGGATATGACGGCTATATGACGGTGGAGTTTCAGGTGGACAATGACGGCGATTACCGGAAATCGCTGGTTAGGTGCCGGGAGTATTTTGAGAACATCGGCGATTAGTCGCTGTATGTATGTTTGGAAGTAGAATACAGATTGACATACAGAAAAAAACCGAGTAAAATAAAGCCGGACTTTATTTTGCTCGGGTTTTGCATAGAATGATATCGCACGGGAATGCTGTAGACAGAATTGGAGGCACAATTATGTATATCAACCGGCATTTGGAAACACAGATACTGGAAGCGTCACAATATTATCCGGTGGTAATGGTCTGCGGACAGAGACAGGTTGGAAAGTCAACCATGCTGAACCACCTGAGGGAAAAAGAGCGCAGATACGTCACATTAGATGACATGAATGCGAGACGCCTGGCAGAGCAGGATGCCGGGTTGTTTTTTGAGACGTATGGCGCGCCTCTTTTGATTGACGAGTTTCAGAGAGTGCCTTCGCTTCTGTTAGAAATGAAGCGGATTGTGGACGAGGCTGCCTTGAAAGGGGAGGAAACCGGCGGGATGTACTGGCTGACAGGGTCACAAAAATTTGCCATGATGAAGGATGTGTCTGAGTCATTGGCTGGAAGAGTGGCGGTGTTTGATTTGTCTGGTTTATCAACGGCGGAGGTAGAAGATCGGCCGGCACAGCTGTTTCATCCGTCATTGGATTCGCTGCGGGAGAGAATGCATGATTGTGAGCAGAAAGATATTCACCAGATCTATGAGCGTATTTTCCGGGGTGGAATGCCGCGCCTGATTACTACGGGAATGGACAGAGAGCGCTTTTATATGGATTATGTCAATACTTATATAGAGAGGGATATCAAAGATCTGGCGCAGGTGGGCAAGCTGAATGCATTTTATGATTTCCTGGTCTTTATGGCTGCCCGCACCTCGCAGGAATTGCGTTATGAGGAGATTGCATCGGCGGTAGGTGTCTCTTCACCGACCGCCAAGGCGTGGGTGACAATTCTGGAGCGTTCCGGTGTGATTTATATTCTTCGCCCTTATTTTACCAACATTACCAGCCGGTTGGTGAAGACGCCGAAATTTTATTTTATGGATACCGGACTCGCCGCTTATCTCTGCCGGTGGCCGACAGCGGAAACTCTGGAAAACGGAGCCATGGACGGAGCTTTTTTTGAAACATATGTTGTCACGGAAATTATTAAAAGTTATTATAACGCGGGAAAACGACCGAATCTGTATTTTTACAGGGATGTAGATAAGAGGGAGGTGGATTTGCTGGTCGTGGAAGGAGAGAATCTTTACCCGATTGAGATAAAAAAGAGTAAATCTCCCGCTCATCCGGATAAAAATTTTAAAGTGCTGGACAGGCTGCATTTGAAAGTGCAGCCTGGAATAGTGATCTGCATGTCCGATGAACTGGTGCCGTACAACCGGCAGACCTGGCTGATGCCGGCGGCAGCGCTGTAATATGCGCAGGGGTGCGTAAGGAATATGACAGCTGCGCTGTCCGCACCCCGCGCGGCGAGTATGAGGCAGAAGTCGCCTCCTACTCGATTAAGCCGTATGGAAAAATGTGTTGAGAGCTGATTACATTAATTCAAAAAGTTAGAGAGCATTTAACAATTTGAGTTGGTGTGACTGGCTCTTTTCGCATGTTATGTCTCAAAATTTTTGACCTGAGCGAAATTGTTTCCCGTTTTTTTGAGCCGAGATATTGTTGTCTCACAACATTTTCTTGGTTGACTTAATGAAAACGCAATCATATAATACCAGTATCGGATATAAGCATAACAAAAAGCTTTTTATCTCTGCAACAGAATTTTTACAATGGGGTGAAGAAAGTCATAAATTAAAAGAGAGGCGTGTGCTGTTTATGAAACGTTTTGCAATGGAAAAGCTGAAAGAATGGAAAGCGGATCCGGAGAGACTGCCATTGATTATACGCGGAGCGCGCCAGGTCGGAAAGACCTGGCTTATGCAGGAATTTGGAAAAACCGCTTTTGAAAAATGTGCTTATATAAACTTTGACCGTAACAAGCGGATGCAGCAGCTTTTTTCAGGTGATTTTAACATAGACCGGCTCTTGCAGGGGCTGGCCATTGAGAGCGATGTGGAGATTGAGCCTGAGAATACCCTGATTATTCTGGATGAGATCCAGGAGGTGCCTGCTGCTTTACAGTCGCTAAAGTATTTTGCGGAGGACGACCGCTGTGTTTATTATATTCTGGCTGCGGGTTCGCTTCTGGGTATTGCCATGCATGAGGGGACATCTTTTCCGGTTGGAAAGGTAGATAGTCTGGAGTTGTTTCCTCTGTCATTTTCTGAGTTTTTGTGTGCGACAGGAAACGAGGCGCTCTGCAAGCTTTTAAGACAGCAGGATTTTGAGATGATTGCCAATTTCAGAGATTGTTTTATTGATTTGCTGAAAAATTATTATTATGTGGGCGGTATGCCTGCAGCAGTCAATGCCTATGTCAAAGATGGAAATCTGAAAAATGTGCGCAGAGTGCATCAGAGGCTGATTTTGGCGTATGAGCAGGATTTTTCCAAACATGCACCAAAGGAGGTCGTTCCGAGAATTCAGATGGTGTGGGACGGCATACCGTCCCAGCTGGCGAAAGAGAATAAAAAGTTTATTTACAGTGTATTGCGGGAAGGTGCCCGCGCAAAAGATTTTGAGCTTGCGATTCAGTGGCTGCGGGACTGTGGTCTCTGCTATAAAGTAGGGCGGGTAAAAAAGGGCGCTATGCCGCTGAAAGCCTATCAGGATTTTCCGGCATTTAAGCTTTATCTGGTGGATGTCGGCCTTTTGGCGGCTATGGCAGATCTGGATGCGAAGACACTCCTGAAAGGAAATGATATTTTTACGGAATTTAAGGGTGCCTTGACAGAGCAGTATGTCTGCCAGCAGATTCTTTCAGAATTGGACACAATGACATATTACTGGTCCGCGGAAGCGTCCTCCGGCGAGGTGGATTTTGTTCTCCAGCATGAGGGAAGTATTATCCCTGTAGAGGTGAAAGCGGAGGAAAACCTGAACGCCAAGAGTTTGAAAAGTTTTGTGACTTCTTATCATCTATCGTATGGCGTGCGGACTTCCATGTCTGATTTTCGTAAGCAGGAGAAGTTAATCAATGTGCCGCTGTATGCGATATCGACATTGTGGGGAGTCTGTAAGGACTGAGATTTCTAAAAGCGGTAAAATAAGTGAAGTATAAATGAGTTTCACAATATAAAATTTTACAGGAGGATTAGGGTTATGGTTGACACGAATGAATTAAAAAGATACCCGGTGGCAGTGCTGGGCGGCGGAGCCGTGGGCAAGACAGTTGCGGCGGACTGCAAGCTGGGCGGCAATGAGGTGCGTCTCTTTGATATGGAGCCGTTTGCAGCCTCCACACTGGCTGGTTTGGAGAAGACCGGCATTACGCTGACGGGCAATCCGAAGAATAAATACGGATTTAAGCGGCTGGGAACGGCGCATTTTGACCTGATCACGACAGACATTGCGGCGTGTGTAAAGGGCTGCAAGCTGCTGATCGTGGCGGTGCCTTCCATTGCGCACGATTCCTTTTTTGAGCAGTTGATTCCCTGCCTGGAGGACGGCATGTTCGTGCACATCATTCCGGACAATTTCGGCACGTTGAAGCTGCGCAAGAAGATGCGCGAGATGGGGTGCACGAAGAAAATCATTGTCGGCGGCTGGTCAAGCGCACCCTACGGGACGAGAGTGGAGACCGAGGGCGGCGTGATGACCTCGGAGTGCTGGCTGGTATACCGGGCGATCACACTTCGTGGAGCGGCGCTTCCGAGTACCGATCAGGAGGAGTTCCTGGAGAGCTCGAAGGCTCTGGGATGCTTTGATTCAATCACCCAGGGGGATGGTTATACCTCCGGCAATACCGTGATGGATATCGGCTTTTCCAATGTCAACCCGGTGCTGCACTGCCCGGGCACGCTGCTGGGCGTCGGTGTCATGGAGAACTGGGGACGGATTTTCGGCGGCAATGATAAGTATACGTATTCCATCTACAGCCATGCTTACTGCGAGTCCATCGCGGAGGTACAGTACGCGTTTTACCAGGAGGAAGTAAGGCTGGCGGAGGCGATGGGTGTTGGCATTCAGTTTTTCCTGAAGAAGAATTTCCTCTCCCGGACAAGCATCCTGGGACCGGAGTACATGGGAGATGAGTGCATCGTTCCCTTTGACGATCAGTGGCCGACCGGTTACGGCACAGGCCCGTTTACCATACAGAACCGCTACATCACGGAGGATGTGTCTGTGGGCTGCCATATCTATCATGAGCTCGGGAAAAAATACGGAATCGCGACGCCGGTGATCGACAGTATGATCACGCTGGGTTCTGTGATGACCGGACACGATTTCTATGCGGAAGGGCTGACTCTGGACGACATCGGAATCGGAGGTCTGGATAAGGAGCAGCTGCTGGTTTATCTGAATGAAGGAACGCTGTAAATCAGGCTAAAGATTGTCGGTGAGTTGAGAAGACTTGGATAAAGAGCACAAGACGAAACAGAAATCGAAAACAGTACTTGAAATGGCGATATTCAATACGGAAAGTTTATCTTGATAAAAACAGGAGTACAGTTAAGGAGGAAACTATGGCCTGGCAAGGAAGGCTTGAGACAAGAGAGGATATAGACGGGATCTATAAGACCCCGGCGCGCTACACGGCAGGATTTGCCATCGGCATCATCGCAATCGAACTGATCTACCCGAAGATGCCGGGGAATGTGGCGAACGCGATCACTTACCCTTTTCCGGTTTTGTACCGGAAAGTTACCTTTAACGTGGAGCGGCTTTTTGCCGGTGATGCAGGACTGAAAGATGAGATTCTGGCTGCAGCCAGAGAGCTGGAGAGCGAGGGCGTCCGCGCCATTATCGGAGCCTGCGGGTATTTTGCGTATTTTCAGCGCGAGGTGGCGGAAGCGGTGGACGTGCCGGTGTTTCTGTCGAGCCTCTGCCAGCTTCCTCTGATCAAGACAGCGGTTTCAGCAAAGAAAAAAATCGCGGTTTTTGCGGCCAGCGGGGAGAATATCAGCGACACGGTGCTGCGGCAGGTCGGCACGGATATGGACCGGCTGGTTGTCGTGGATATCGGCGGGCTCCCGGAGTTTCACCCGATTCGCTACGGCGAGACTGCGCTGGACAATGGCGCGTTGAAAAAGGCGCTCCGTGATGTCGCGGCGGATTTGCTGAAGCGGGAACCGGAGGTGGGTGCGATTCTTTTAGAGTGCAGCGATCTGCCGCCCTATGCGAAAGCGATCCAGGCGGTTACCGGACTGCCGGTGTTTGATTTCAATACAATGATTGATATGGTGTATCATGCCGTGGTGCAGAAGACCTATTATGGGTATTTATAAAGGCATTTTCAGAAGCAAAAATCGTGGGCCGGTAATTTCTAATATCAAGCAAAATACGAACAAGAAAGAGGAAATATATGCCTGGTTTATCACAGAGAACAGAAGTTTTTACAGATTCCGTCATCCGCCGGATGACGCGGGTTTCCAACCGATACGGGGCGGTGAATCTGTCCCAGGGATTCCCGGATTTTGATCCGCCGAAAGAGCTGACGGATGCGCTTATGGCGGTGGCGCCGCGCGGACCTCATCAGTACGCTTTGACCTGGGGCGCGCAGAATTTCCGGGAAGCTCTTGCGAAAAAGCAGGAGCATTTTTCCGGTATGCGGGTAAACCCGGACGAGGAGATCGTGGTGACCTGCGGGAGCACGGAAGCCATGATGGCTGCGATGATGTCGGTCTGTGATCCGGGTGATAAAGTAGTAGTTTTTTCCCCGTTTTATGAAAATTATGGGGCGGATGCGATTTTGAGCGGGGCGAAGCCAATCTATGTGCCGCTTGTGCCGCCGGATTTTGGCTTCGACGCGGATGTGCTGGAGGCTGCGATCCGGCAGCCTGGCGTGAAGGCGCTGATCCTCTGCAATCCCTCCAATCCCTGCGGAAAAGTATTCACGCGCGAGGAACTGGCAACGATTGCGGAGCTGGCAATCCGGTATGATATCTTTGCCATCACGGACGAGGTATATGAGCATATTGTATACAAGCCATACGAACATATTTACATGGCGACTCTGCCGGGGATGCGGGAGCGGACGATTATCTGCAGTTCCCTGTCCAAGACCTATTCCATCACCGGCTGGCGGCTTGGCTACGTGATGGCTGTCCCGGAAGTGATCGACCGGGTGAAAAAAGTCCATGATTTTCTGACGGTCGGCGCGGCGGCTCCCCTGATGGAGGCGGCGGTGACGGCGCTGCAGTCTGGCGATGCCTATTATGAGTGGCTGCAGCAGAAGTACACCCATATGAAAGATTTGTTTGTCGGCGGCCTGAAAGAGCGCGGGATTGTCTGCACGGAACCGCAGGGCGCATATTATGTGCTGGTGGATATCAGTGAATTCGGCTATGCCGACGACGAAGAATTTTGTATCGATCTGGCGCGCGAGGTGGGCGTCGGAGCGGTGCCCGGTTCCAGCTTTTTTAAGGAGGATGTCAATCATCTGATTCGTTTTCATTTTGCCAAGCAGGATGAGACCTTGAAAGAAGCGCTCCAGCGGCTGGAGGGAATAGGAAAACTGAAGCGGTGAGATGAAAGAGCCGTATGGTATCAGTGTGGGTTTTTCTGCGTTTTTTTGCCGCTTTCAGCGCGGCAAGCGCTTTCCGTCTCCTCATAATCCGCAGATATCTCCGCTTGTAATGCATAATGATGGACACGAAGACAAAGCCAAGCCCCAGTCCGGCCAGGGAGTGGATGCACAGGGCCAGGTATCCGGAGATGTATTCGCTGTTCTGCAGCATCAATCCGACGACAGAGTAGTAGAGTGCACCTCCGGGAATCAGCGGGATGATGGACGGGTATAGAAAAATCGTGGATGGATTTTTGGTATAAATCGCCATTATTTCCGCAAACAGCGCAGCAACCGCGGCTGCCAGGAAGTTATAAATAAAGCTCTCTGAAATAAACTGCATAAGAAGCAGGTAGACAAATCTCGTCAGGGCTCCGCTGAAGCCCGCTATCATCAGATATTTTTTCTCGATGCGGAAAACAATGCCGAAACCGAGAGATGCAAAAAAAGAAAAGATAATCAGCAATATCGCGTCAGTCATAATCATTCTCCCCGTTTTTTGTGACTTACAGTGCAAAAAGGTGGATGCTTAAAATAAACCCGCCCACAATGGCAATCGTCTCGATGATTACTTTGAAAAATTCCAGAATGCCGTTGATCTCATTCCCGCAAAGAACATTCCGGATGGAATTGACCAGAGGTATTCCGGGAATCAGCATCATGCTGTTGACGATCATCACGGTAAAAACCGTGTCAATCAGACCGACATACTGGAAGAAGAGGGCGACGCACCCTACCATAAAAGTACACAGTACATCATAAATAATCTTATTAATCACCAGTTTTTTTACTCGAAGTCCGGCTAAAAAGATGAGTACCGTATTGATCAGGATGACTGCCATGTCCCGGAGCGTGCCGTCAAAGATATAGGTCATCGCGACCATGGCAATCAGATAGCCCGCAAATGTCATTGGCAGTGGATAGCTTTTCGGGTTGATGGCATCGTCCAGTAAATCGTCCAGTTTTTCCGGTTCCGGCTTTTTCGCGCAGACTTGTCTGGAAAGCTGGTTCAGCTGTCCGAGCTGTTTGAGATGAATGTCCATGCCGCTGTAAATGCAGCGCTGGCCGGAGACTTTATAGCCGTCCGGGCTCTCCAGGCTCAGATTCAGATAGCAGTTCAGGGCGAAAAAGTGGACTTCCCGGCAGTGGTAACTCTCGCAGATATGGTAGACTGCATCGGTGACACGCTCCAGATTGGCACCGCTGATCAGCATTCTCTCGCCTAATTTCAATGCAAATTCTGTTATGTAATCCCAACGGGTGGGGATGGTTTTTGTTGCGTTCTGTTCCATAAAAATGATTCCTTTTGAGCCTGAATCGTCAGGTTTTGGATTAAATCAGTTGTGCGAACGGGTAATGATGGTTTCCCGCCTTGTGGATTCGGTTGCTCTGATTCATTATAGTGCATCTTGCGGAGTTTGTGCAATCAGTTTTTGGCTCTTCGGGTAGATAATAAATTCGAATCACGTAACGTCTGGATTTGTGAATGTTTCCGAAAGAGCGGCATTGACAAGCGCCGCCTCGGATGTGTATAGTAGTAAAGAGTCTGTAAAAGACCGGTAACCTGCAGAAATGCAAAAGCAACATTTTATTGACAGAGTAGGGTCAGCGCGTTAAGTGCCGGAGAATGGGAGGTTGTCTCCGGACGAAACACGGGAGTGTGCGGTGCTGCCCCGCATCCGCTGCCGCATAAGGTGTGTATTTCCTTTTGTGGCACCAGACACGAAAGGAGATTACAATGAAAAACACAAGACAGATGGCTTTGGACGCTTTATTGGTGGCGCTGTGCGCCGTGCTGGGGTATATTTCCCTGGATCTGGGATTTATCAAGGTAACCTTTGAGAGCCTGCCGGTTTTACTGAGCGGCCTGCTCTTTGGTCCGATGGACGGATTTATTGTCGGAGCGCTGGGGACATTGATCTATCAGGTTTTGCGGTACGGTGTCACTGCCACGACAATATTATGGATGGTTCCGTATATGGTCTGCGGCGGCGTGGTTGGTTTTTACGCGAAGTCACACAATTTCCGGCTGAGCAGAAAACAGATTATGTTTATTGTAATCGTAACGGAATTGCTGATCACGGTGCTGAATACAGGGGTGATTTTTGTCGACAGCAAGATCTACGGTTATTATTCGGTTGCCTATGTATTTGGCTCGTTAGCTCTTCGGCTGGCGACGTGCGTGGTAAAATCGATTGCGTTTGGCGTGGTTCTTCCCGGGATTGTGAAAGCGGTTCGCCACAGCCTGCATTTATGGAAGGAGACCGGGGAGGCTTCATAAGGAAGGAAACAGCATGACAGCTACGGATTCTATTCTGATTCAGAAGAAATCTCAGCGCAGACAATGTATGGATGCCAGGAGAAATCTTACGGCACAGCAGCGCGCAGAATATAGCGCCCGGATTTCCGGGAGTCTGACACAGTTGCCGGAAGTGCAGCAGGCAAATGTCATTTTTTCCTATGCTGCGACATACGATGAGGTTGATCTGAAGATATTTCATCAATGGGCCGGAGCTGAGGGAAAGATACTCGCGTTTCCCGTTTCGGGAAAAGGCGGAGTGATGGAGGCATACGCACCGTGGGATGATGACAGCTGGGAGACCGGGAAATACGGGATTCTGTCGCCGGTACCATCCCGGTCGGACTATATCTGCCCGGAAAAGATTGACCTGATTCTGATTCCCTGTGTAGGATGGGATGATTATGGCGGCCGTCTGGGGCACGGAGCGGGGTATTATGACCGTTATTTGTTGAAATGCAGGCAGGCGGCGCAGGTTATGGTTGCTTTTGAGGCGCAGAAGCTGGATAGGACGGCACAGGAAGAGACGGATCAGGCGGTATCCTGTGTTGTGACAGAGAGTGAAGTGAAGCGGTTTCGATGAGGCAGCGGACTATGTTGTATAGTAGCTTCTCCTGATAGGGAGAACGATATTTTACATAGTTTTTTGCCGGATGATGCAAAGGGAATTTGCGTTTCAATTCAGGCAAAGCAGGAAGGAATGGGAAAAATAGATATGACAGAGAAAAGCTGTAAAGAATTTGTGGAAGTTCTTGCTTCGAAATCACCGGTGCCGGGCGGCGGAGGCGCTGCTGCCCTGGCAGGCGCCCTGGGCACGGCTCTTGGCGAGATGGTGGGAAGCCTGACGGTCGGAAAGAAAAAATATGCGGATGTCCAGGAGGATGTCCTTCGGCTGAAGGAGGAAGCCCAGAAGCTGGAGCAGGAGTTTCTGGAACTGGTGGAGCGGGATGCGGAAGTGTTTGAGCCGCTCTCGAGGGCATACGGCCTTCCGAAGGATACCGAAGAACAAAAAGCACATAAGGCAGAGGTAATGGAAGCGGCGCTCAAAGAGGCCTGCACGGTTCCGGTCCGGATTATGGAGTGCTGCTGTAAGGCCATCGATCTGGTCCGCGAGATAGAGACCATCGGGACGGCGATTGCCATCAGTGATGCGGGATGCGCTGCGGCGTATTTAAGAGCAGCCCTGACCAGCGCGTCGCTGAATGTGTATATCAATACAAAGTCCATGAAGGACCGCGACTATGCGCGGAAACAGGATCAGTATGCGGCAAAGATGCTGGAAGAGTATGTGCCGGTGTGTGATGAGGTATTTCAAAAGGTGCAGGCGAGAGTACAAGTGTAAGAATGCCCAGTGACAGTTAGGAGGCTCCGCAAGGATGTGGCTATAGACAGGGCGGAACTGTCGTGAGAGACATGCCATTTTTTGTTGTGAACGGTGTGTTGGCGAACATGTATCTGGGTTTGAGGTGATAATATGGCAAAGGTATTAAAAGGAAAACCGGTTGCGGACAGGATGAATGAGGAAAGCATTGCGCAGGTGGAACAGCTGCGGGGAAATGGCATTCAGCCTACGCTGGCGATTCTGCGGGTCGGTGCGCGCGTGGACGATATCAGTTATGAGCGCGGAGCTATGAAGCGGTGCGACGCCGTGGGAGTCGCGGTGAAAAATGTGGTTCTTCCGGAGGATGTCTCCCAGGAGGCGCTGATGGAGGAACTGGAACAGCTAAATAAAGATTGCAATGTCCATGGGATTCTGGTGTTCCGGCCGCTGCCAAAGCATCTGGATGAGGAGGCAGTGCGGCTGGCGATGGATCCGGCAAAGGATGTGGACGGGATCACCGACGGCTCCCTGGCCGGAGTATTCACCAATACGCCCGTGGGGTTCTGCCCCTGTACCGCGCAGGCCGCTCTTGAGATTCTGGATTATTATGGCGTGGAATGCAGCGGAAAGCGGGCGGTCGTCATCGGCAGAAGCCTGGTGGTGGGCAGACCGGCAGCTATGCTGCTGATGCATAAAAATGCGACGGTCACCATCTGCCATACCAGGACAGAGGACATGCCGTCTGTGACAAAAGAGGCTGACATTGTGATTGCCTGTGCGGGAAAGATGGAGGCGATTGACGCGAAATATTTCCGGCCGGGACAGATGGTGATCGATGTGGGTATTGGTTTTAGTGAAGCAAAAGGAAAACTCTGCGGGGACGTGGATTACGATGTGGTGGAGCCGATTGTGAACGCGATTACTCCGGTGCCGGGCGGCGTGGGTTCTGTGACCACCGCTGTGCTGGTGAAGCATGTGGTGGAAGCCGCCGGGAGGGCTGCACGATGAAAATGGCAAAGACATTTGTATCCGGCATCCTGGGCGGTGCCTGTATCAGTTTCGGCGGTATCGCTTATCTCTCTCTGGATGAGAAAGTGTTGGGTGCTCTGTTTTTTACAGTGGGACTGTTTACAATCTGTACGTTTGGGTTGAATCTTTTTACGGGGAAGATCTGTTACGTATTTGAGCAGGACAGGGGCTACGCGCTGCAGATACCGGTTATCTGGCTGGGAAATCTGGCCGGAACGTGGCTGGTCGCCCAGATGGTGAAATTCAGCCGTTTGAGTACTCTGGCAGAAAAAGCGGTTTCCATGTGCCAGGTGAAACTGGAGGACGGGTATTTCAGCCTCTTCCTCCTCGGTATTCTGTGCAATATCTTTATCTACATAGCGGTGGAAGGGTTTAAAAATAACCCGCATGAACTGGGAAAATATCTTTCCCTCTTTTTCGGGGTGATGGTATTTATCCTCTGCGGGTTTGAGCACTGCGTGGCAGATATGTTTTATTTTTCTGTGGCCGGGGTGTGGAGCGGGCAGGCATTTTTGCGCCTGCTTATCATCAGCGCGGGGAATGCCGTGGGAGGTGTGATTTTTCCATTGGTGCGCAAATGGCTCCGGGCGTAGAGAAGGATTGCGGAAGAATACATTGTAGGCAGGGATGATGATGCTTACGGTAGGTTTCATATAGCCTCCGGTGGCAGGGCGGGAGAAAGATGTCTTTCCCTGAATTCATGTTGCGGTATATTTGGATTGAAAATCAAGGATACATTCAATGTTTTGTCGTGTCTCTTTCACGCGGGAATGGTTTTTCCCGGATGCGTTGATCCCAACGACAATCTCCCCGTCCGTCACGATGGACGGGAACTGGAAGTCACAGAGGGACTGGTCGCTGCTTGCATTGACCGGGATGCCGCACTCGCGGCAGAGCCGGCAGACCTCCTGATTCAGAGCATCATCGTTGGTCGCTGCCAGAACGATGTCTCGGTCATTCAGGTCGTCCGTTTCGAAAGGTCGCAGCAGAATTTGGATTTTTCCGGACTCTGCCAGGGCACTTAACTCGTCGGTAACTGTCGGAGAGACAACGGTGATGTATTCTGTAAAAGGAAGCAGCGTGTGGATCCGCCGGTCGGCGATGGTGCCGCCGCCAACAACAAGGATATTTTTTTCGTTGATGTCGATAAATAAAGGAAAGAGCATGGGTTGAGTGTCCTTTTTCTATAGGTATTGTGTAAGTGCAAAGGTTGTTTAAACAGGTCTTTTGTCCATCTTTCCCATCCTTAGTGCCTGGGAACTATGTGTGTTACGGATGAAATCACCTGGAAAGGTGATGTTCGTCTGTATGGTAACGTAAGCAATACGGACGAAATTGCCAGAAAGGTGAAACACGTCCGTAAGAAAGTGTGTGTGATACGGACAAAATTACCAGGAAAGTGAAATACGTCCGTGTGGTAACGTGAATAATACGGACGAGATTACCGGGAAAGCAAAATCAGTCCGTAGAAAATTGCATACTGTACGGACGAAATCGCCAGGGAAGTCAAATCAGTCCGTAGGGAACCGCGAACAATACGGACAGAAACGTTGAAAAAATAGAATCTGTCCGTATTGTTGTAATAATTGTCAAAGAATCAGCCAACTATAGCATATACCCCCGCATCAGCTCCAGCACACCGTCCAGTTCTTCCCTTGTATGCGCCGCGGACAGGAACATGGCTTCGAACTGTGCCGGCGCCAGATAAATCCCGTGACCGATCATGTACCGGAAATAGTCGGCATACCTTGCGGTGTCGGAAGTCTTTGCCGTCTCATAGTTGCAGACCGGCTGACCTGTGAAAAAGAGGGAACCCAGGGAGCCGCAGGCGTTTACCATCGCCGGAATAGAGGACTGTTCGGCGATTTTTTTGATTTCACCGAAGAACCAGCCGCCTTTTTCGTTGAGATCCGTATAAATCTCATGGTGTTCTTTTAATATGCTAAGCTGTGCGATTCCCGCTGCCATGGCGACGGGGTTGCCGCTTAAGGTTCCGGCCTGGTAGACAGGACCGAGCGGGGCGACGCGCTCCATGATCCCGCGCTTCCCGCCGTAGGCGCCCACCGGCATGCCGGCGCCGATGATTTTTCCGTAGGTGACCAGGTCGGCATCAATGCCGAAATACTCCTGTGCGCCGCCGAAAGCCAGGCGGAAACCGGTGATGACTTCATCAAAAATAAGGACAGCGCCGTACTTTGTGCACATAGCACGGAGCGCTTCCAAAAATCCCTGTGCCGGAGGAACAACGCCCATGTTGGCGCCCACCGGCTCTACAATCACCGCCGCAATCTCATCGGGGAAGGTGTCAAACAGTTTCTGTACGGATGCGGCATCGTTGTAGACCGCGGAGAGTGTGTCCTGCGTGCAACCCGCCGGGACACCGGCACTGTCCGGAATCCCCGCTGTCATTACGCCGGACCCGGCCTGTACCAGCAAAGCATCGGAGTGTCCATGGTAACAGCCCATAAATTTCACAATCTTGTCCCGGCCGGTGTAGCCGCGGGCTGCCCGGATAGCGCTCATCACGGCTTCCGTGCCGGAGTTGACCATACGCATCATCTCCAGGTTCGGGACGGAGCCGCAGATCAGTTCCGCCATCTCTACTTCCCGCTTTGTGGCGGCGCCGTAGCTTAATCCCTGTTCGCAGGCTTTGATTACCGCTTCCCGCACGGCGGGGTGGTTGTGACCCAGAATCATGGGTCCCCACGAGCCCACGAAATCCAGGTAGGTATTGCCGTCTTCGTCTGTCATATGTGTGCCGTCGGCGGAGGCGATCATCCGGGGAGACAGCCCGACGGATCCGAATGCGCGGACCGGGCTGTTGACGCCGCCCGGGATCACCTTTACGGCGCGGTCAAATAATTGTTCTGATTTTGTCATCCGATTTTTCCTTCCTTAATCCTGTAATATCTTCTGTAAATTTAATTACCCGATCTTTCCCGCAGCCATATATCCTGCAATCTCTTCCGCAAAGTAGGTCAGGTAAATGTCGCAGCCCGCGCGGAAAGCGGAGGCGGCTGTTTCGCAGATGATTTTTTCCTCGTCAATATAGCCCAGCGCAGCACCGGCTTTGATCATACTGTATTCTCCGCTGACGCTGTAGGAAGCGATCGGCACGTGGACTTCCTGCCTGATCTTAGCCACCATATCCAGATAAGACATGGCCGGTTTTACCATAATAATATCTGCGCCTTCTTCCACATCCAGGAGAGCCTCTTTGATCCCTTCGCGGCTGTTGTGGTAATCCATCTGATAACTTTTGCGGTCGCCGAAGGAGGGGGCGGAGCCGGCTGCATCGCGGAACGGTCCGTAAAAGGCGGAGGCATATTTGACTGCATAGGACATGATCGGTGTGTTGATGAAACCATGTTCGTCCAGAATAGAGCGGATGGCGGCTACACGCCCGTCCATCATATCGGAGGGGGCGACCATGTCGGCGCCGGCCTCCGCGTGGGAGAGCGCTGTCTGTGCCAGCAGCTTTAAGGTCCGGTCGTTGTCTACCTCGTGTCCCCGGAGTACGCCGCAGTGTCCATGGGATGTGTATTCGCACATGCAGACATCCGTGATCAGATACATGTCCGGGAAGTCTTTGCGCGCCCGGCGCAGAGCCTTCTGGACAATGCCGTTCGCGTCGTAGGCGCCGCTGCCCACTTCATCTTTTGCATCGGGAATGCCGAAAAACATCACGGATGTGACGCCGGCGTTTTGCAGTGATCCCAGTTTTTCTCCCATGGTGTCAACCGTGTAGCGGTATTGACCCGGCATGGTGGGAATCTCCTCCTTCATTCCGGAACCCTCCCGTACAAACAGAGGGTAAATCAGGGAAGAGGGATCCATCCGCGTCTCCCGCACCATTTTGCGCAGATTCTCGCCGTAGCGGAGACGACGGGGGCGTATCGTAAGATTCATAGTAGCTCCTTTCAGATAAAAAGCTTTGTTATTGTGGATGATATAATAGCCCATTAATTTCTTTATTATATCTGTTTTGAAAGTGCTGTGCAAGGCTTTGATTTAGACTAACCTCGTAAGTTTCTATGATGAACCTGCCAGGTAATGGACGACGGATGCCTGCGTCCGACAAGAAGATAGATCAGCAGTGCTGCCATACAGGATATGGAGATAACAGCGTACATCTTATGATATCCGATTTGGTCAACAAGCACGCCGGCCAGCCCGGCGCCTATTCCTATTCCGATATCAAAAGAGCAGAGAAAGGTGGAGTTGGCAGAACCTCTTTTTTCCGGCGGAGCGAGGCTGACGGCCATCGCCTGCATCGAGGGTTCGATACAGCCGAAGGCAAAGCCGGAAAGCAGAGCCGCGATGATAAAAGAGAGATTACCCGGTATAAAAGCTAAAAGCAAAAGAGCCGCAGTCATGGCCGGACAACAGGTATAGACAAAAACAGCCTCCCCTTTCTGGTCTGTTACCTTTCCGATGGTAATTCTCGTCAGCAGGAGCATGGCTGCCATAAAGATAAAATACAGCCCGCCGCTTATTGTGACATCATCGTTCACTGAAGCAAATTTTAATATGTAGCTTTCCTGAGCGCCATACGCCATGACAAAGACAAGCGCTGTAACGGATGCAGGAACCGCGTCGCGGTTTACCAGATCTTTGACTGAAAATTTCTTTTCTGTTGCTTTGATCTGCGGCGTCTTCATAACAAAAGCCAGCAGCAGAGCAACGACCATGATGACGGCGGCAGCGCCGTATAAAACGGGAAAGCCCAGATTCATCAGCGCTTCCCCGACGGCGGGAGCGCATGCTGTCGCAAGCGCTGTTGACATCCCAAACATGCCCATTCCCTCCGCAAACCTGGTTTTCGGAATCGTATCGGTGGCGATGGTCGCTGCCGCAGTGTTGCTTCCGGCAAAAGCCACGGCGTGGAGCATGCGCAGAATTACAGTCAGTAGAACCGAAGCAATCATCGTATAGACCAGCAGATAACCCATCGGCAGGATTGCCATGCTGATGATGCCGGCAAATAGAATCAGGCGGCGCAGGCCGCGGTCCAGCATCCAGCCGATAAATGCTCTGGATACGACGGCAACGATAGAAAAAAGGGTGGCGCACACTCCCGCCAATGTCTCCGTGTATCCCAGATAATTGACAAAAAACGGAAACGTGGACAGAATCATCAGATGCGTGAGAAATGCTGAAAAATTTAAAAATATCACAATAACAAAATCTTTGCGCCATAGTTTTTCTGTTGATTTTTGTCCCATAACGAGCCTCCCCCTCTGCAATATATATAAACAGGATGCGCTGAATTTTTTGCTTTTTCAGAGATATTTTAACATGATAAAAACAAATCGTGTGCTTCAATATCTTAAAGCGAAGAGTTGGGGTTGCTTTCATTCCTCTTTTCGGCTAAAATATAGAAAATTATGCGATGCAAC
>JAJQCB010000099.1:17808-18640 GCA_021203005.1 Clostridiales bacterium
ATGCAACCGCCCGCGCGCGAAGTGTCGCAAATTGACACTTTATTTGCGAAACAGGAAAGGAGAATAACAATGAGTAAATATGCAGGAACACAGACAGAGAAGAACCTGATGGCCGCTTTTTCGGGAGAATCCGAGGCGAGGAATAAATACACATATTTTACTTCGACAGCAAAGAAAGAGGGATACGAGCAGATTTCGGCTCTCTTCCAGAAGACAGCGGACAATGAAAAAGAGCATGCCAAGATGTGGTTTAAGGAGTTGGAGGGAATCGGCGACACCGCACAGAATCTGGAAGCGGCAGCAGCCGGTGAGAATTATGAGTGGACGGATATGTATGCCGGATTTGCGAAGACAGCCGAGGAGGAAGGTTTCCCGGAGCTGGCAGCGAAATTCCGCATGGTTGCTGAGGTGGAGAAGCACCACGAGGAGAGATACCGCGCGCTGCTTCACAATGTAGAGACGGCGGCTGTGTTTGAGAAGAGTGAAGTCAAGGTCTGGGAGTGCAGAAACTGCGGACATATCATGGTGGGGACGAAAGCACCGGAGATCTGTCCCGTCTGCAACCACCCGCAGAGCTATTTTGAACTGCAGGCAAAGAATTATTAAAACCGTACTGGTGTAAGAGAGAAAGGTCGTTGGATTCATATGACGTTGCGGGAAAACAATACGATAGCTGCATGGATTTCCATTCTGCTCGGGGCGGTTTTTATCATTAACCCGGGAGGAACGGGAAAAGTAATTGTTGTGATCGCAGGTATTGTTCTTCTGCTTGCAGGGATTGCAGACATCATCCGCCGGTTTACGGCGGATGACGCCTGTGTTTCTGATGGCA
>JAJQCB010000099.1:18650-45078 GCA_021203005.1 Clostridiales bacterium
AAGCACCCCCCCCCGCCTTGACCCCCCGCCGCATTCCATCTCCCCACCCGTACCCGCGGCGGCCCCCGCCGCCCCCCGGCGGATGACGCCTGTGTTTCTGATGGCAGGAAGATCAGCGGTATCGTGAAACTGATTGTGGGCATCTTTATCCTCATACATGTCGGGACGGTACTCACATTGCTGGCATATATTCTGGGTATTGTGATTCTGATCTGGGGCAGCCGCAGTCTGGAGAATATTCTGATGCAGAGACGGGAAGGAAGGTCGGATGGCGTGATGCAGATTCTATGGCCGCTGCTTATCCTTGCGGTGGGAGTGTTCCTGCTGTTTTTCCCATTTGGCGCCGTGAACACGGTGATTCTGATTGCAGGAGTTATCCTGGTGCTGTACGGTGCGGTAGAGCTTTATATGTCCTGGCGCAGCAAGTCGGGTGAACTGTGATGTGATGCAGCCAGGGTCAGAAGGTTAGGTACTTAAGGGCGAAATCTTGCGCAAAATGGCAAAATTTCCATTCCGGTTTTTCCGGATTAGTTAATGGAAAGATAAAAAATGTTTGCAAGCGCCTGACGGAGTGATAGGGAATGAACCATAATGAAAAACCGACCGACAGGCAGATCGCCCTGTCAGAGAATCTGAAAAACTATTTAAAGAGTCTGGGTTCCGTCGCCGTAGCCTTTTCGGGCGGCGTGGACTCGACTTTTTTGTTAAAAATGGCGCAGGAAGCCCTGGGAGACCGGGTGCTGGCGGTGACGGCTTCCTCCTGCTCTTTCCCGGAGAGAGAGCTGAATGAGGCGAAAGCCTTCTGCAGGAAAGAGGGTATTCGCTGCACGGTCTGTGCGTCGGAGGAGCTGGACATCGAGGGCTTTTCCCTCAATCCTCCCAACCGTTGCTACCTGTGCAAGCGAGAACTGTTTGAGAAAATTGGCCGGATTGCGGCGGAGAATGGTATCGAGCATGTTCTGGAAGGGTCGAATCTGGATGACGAGGGGGATTACCGCCCGGGTCTTCAGGCGGTGGCGGAGCTCGGCGTGCTGAGCCCCCTGCGCACCTGCGGCCTGACGAAGGAGGACATCCGTGCGCTCTCCCGGTCTATGGGATTGCCGACCTGGGATAAGCCGTCCTTTGCCTGCCTGTCCTCCCGCTTTGTTTACGGGGAGACGATTACCAGGGAAAAACTTGCCATGGTGGATCGGGCGGAACAGCTTCTGCTGGATCTGGGCTTTCACCAGGTGCGTGTGCGGATTCACGGGGGAATCGCGCGGATTGAGGTGGAACCTGACGAGTTTGGGAGAATCATGGCGGAGGATATCCGGGAAGAGATATATCAGAAGTTTCAGTCGTATGGATTTTCCTATGTGACTCTGGATCTGCGGGGATATCGGACGGGCAGTATGAACGAGACACTGAAGCGGGGTTGATAACTGCTCTGTATGGGGCAGAATTGATAAGCTGCAAGTTGTATTGCAGGGAACCGCTGCATCAATCGAAGAGGCAATGCGGAGAATATTCTGCCTGGATGAGGGCAGTTGCCGGAAAAAATAGCAGGAGGAATTTACTTGGAACAGAACAGGACAAGCGGCAGCATTTTGAAAACGCTTCTGGCGTTTTCCCTTCCGTATCTGCTGTCGTATTTTTTACAGACTTTATATGGACTGGCGGATCTGTTTATTATCGGGCAGTTTGGCGATGTCGCCGGTACAACCGCCGTGTCTGTGGGCAGCCAGGTGATGCATATGGTGACGGTGGTGATCGTGGGCCTGGCCATGGGAACTACGGTAATGATCGGGCGGGCTGTCGGAGCCGGCCGGCGGGAGGAAGCCTCCCGCGCGGTGGGCAACACGATTCTGCTGTTCATCGGCGTTGCGATTCTGTTGACGGTGGTTCTTCTGCTCTTGCGCAATCCGATCATTACCGTGATGCAGACGCCGGAGGAGGCAGTGGCAGGTCTTACGGATTATCTGACGATCTGCTTTCTCGGCATTCCGTTTATCACGGCGTATAATGTCATCAGTTCCATTTTCCGCGGGATGGGCGATTCAAAAAGCCCGATGTATTTTATCGCGGTAGCCTGCTGTGCCAATATCATTCTGGATTATGTATTTATCGGCGCTCTGGGTCTGGGACCGGCCGGCGCGGCGCTTGGCACCACACTGGCGCAGACCTGCAGTGTGATCATCTCGCTTATTGTAATCATAAAGAAAAAAATGCTGTATCTGACGAGGCAGAGTTTTCGCCCTTCTGCGTCCGTGATGAAGGGGCTTCTGTCTGTGGGCGTTCCGGTGGCTCTGCAGGACGGTTTTATCCAGGTCTCGTTTCTGATCATCACAGCCATTGCCAACAGCAGGGGGCTGACGGATGCTGCTGCGGTTGGAATTGTGGAAAAAATCATCGGCATCCTCTTTCTGGTGCCTTCCTCGATGCTGTCTGCAGTCTCGGCTCTGTGTGCCCAGAATATGGGCGCCGGGCTCTACGAGCGCGCGAAAAAGACTCTGTTTTATGCAATCGGAATTGCCACTGGATTCGGTCTGGTGGCGGCAG
Source organism: Clostridiales bacterium (assembly GCA_021203005.1). GTDB lineage: Bacteria > Bacillota > Clostridia > Lachnospirales > Lachnospiraceae > Eubacterium_I. The sequence continues at coordinate 21,189 of JAJQCB010000099.1, forward strand.
CCTGTATGGCCTTTGCCGCGGAGGCGGTGGTCGGGCTGTTTGTGAGCGGAGGCGATGCGGCTGTGATTCACGCCGGCGCCCAGTATCTCCACGGATATGTGTGGGACTGTGTTCTGGCTGGTATTCATTTTTGCTTCAGCGGTTACTTCTGCGCCTGCAAAAAGTCGGGCATTTCCTTTTTACATAACACGATTTCTATTATCTGCGCCCGGGTTCCGCTGGCCTACCTGGCGTCTTCCATGTTCCCGGACACGCTGATGCCGATGGGCGTGGCAACGGCGATCGGGTCGGGGGTATCCGTGATTGTGTGTCTGATTGCCTATAGTCTGATGAAGCGGAAGAATCCAAAGGAGATGGGATATCAGTGAGGAAAGAAGGAAAGCAATCTATGGAACAGAAAGAAATACGCAGTATGCTGGAGGCGGTGGCGTCCGGTGATATGGATGTGGACAGCGCAATGCTTCAGCTGAAAACGGAGCCGTTTGAGGATCTGGGTTATGCAAAGCCGGATTATCACAGAGCTGTCCGGCAGGGAGCTGCGGAGGTGATCTACGGAGCGGGAAAGACTCCGCAGCAGATCCGGGACATCACTGCAGCGTTGAGAGACCATGGACAGAAGATGGTTCTGATTACCCGTATGAGCCGGGAGGCTGCGGATTTTGTGGGGGAGACACTTCCTCTTCGGTATGATGAGATGAGCCGTGTCGGGATTGTGGGCGAGATGCTTAAGCCGGACGGAGTCGGGAAAATTGTGGTGGCCACCGGCGGCACCAGCGACATGCCGGTGGCGGAGGAGGCTGCTCTCTGCGCGGAGGCCCTCGGCAATGAAGTGGTTCGTCTCTATGACGTGGGAGTGGCAGGACTGCATCGTCTGCTGTCCTGCCGGGAAGAGATTATGACGGCCAGGGTGATTATCGCGATCGCCGGGATGGAGGGGGCGCTGGCATCCGTCATCGGGGGGATGGCGGATTGTCCGGTCATCGCGGTTCCCACCAGTGTCGGTTACGGAGCCAGTTTTGGCGGATTGTCCGCGCTCTTATCCATGCTCAATTCCTGCGCCAGCGGCGTCAGCGTGGTCAATATTGACAACGGATTCGGCGCGGGGTACCTGGCCAGCATGATTAATCATCTTTAATCATCCACATCCACATCGTATTCCAGGATTGCTCCGGTGGAGGCGTTGATGGTACACTCATACTCTGTCGCCCCCTTGTAAAACTCGATCTCGTATACAGTGATGCCGTCGTCTTTTTCTTTCATCGCTTTTGTGAAGGTGACTTCGGATGCGGAGAGCCCTGCCTTGTTCAGTGCAATCTGCTTAGCTTTATCTACACTGATACCGCTGGAACTGCTGCTTCCGGAGCTGCTGCTGTTTGAGGAATCGGAACTGCTGCCTGCGGAGTTCGAGGCAGTTTCATGCTTTTCCACGCTCTTATCTAAGATGGTGCCGTCGGATACTCTGATTTCGTACTCATACTCCGCGGAGGTTGTGTAAAACTCGATATCATAGACACTTACGCCGTCCTCTTTGTCCTGCTTTGCTTTCACAAATGTTGCGTCATCTGCAGCAACGTTGGCATCGGCAAGGGCAATTTCCTTTGCATCCTCGATGCTGATTTCTGCAGTGGCGGTTGTGTCAGCGGTAGAAACCGTTTCCGCTTCCCCGGTAATTTCCGCGGCAGTTTCGGAATCTGCATTGTTTCCGTCGAGAGTTACGATGTCAACAGATTTCCGGATAATCGTGCCGTCGGATGCTTTGACCCAGTATTCATATTCTGTGTCGTCCGCCGTGAATTCCACTTCATAAACAAACTGACCGTCTTCCTCATCATAGGTGGTGGTGAGGTTTTCCGCTGCTGCCGGGTCAATGTCGGCATCTGCAAATGCGTAGTGCTGTGCCAGATCCTCGCCGATTACAGAAACGGGGGCTGAGGAGTTGGATGTATTCGCCGCGTAAGCTGCTCCGCCGCCGATGGCTGCGGCTGCTGCAGCGATGCAGGCTGAGGAGAGGATGGCTTTTTTTGTTGTCCCAAAACAGGCGGCAAGTAATTTTTTCATTCGGGTCGTCCTCCTTTTCTTATTGTAGTCACAGTATAACCGGCAAAGATTAGAGCAACATTAACAGATAAAAATTAAAAGTTGCTGGCTGAGGCTGTGCCGGGGAAGGTAAAGGAGAAAACACTGCCCTGCCCGGGTTCGCTTTTTACGGAAATCGTTCCTCCGTGAAATTCTGCAATTTCTTTTACCATAGCAAGTCCCAGACCGTTTCCTTCTCCGGTGTGGGAGTCGTCCGCCTGATAAAAGCGATGAAAAATGTTCGGCAGTTTTTCCGCGGAGATGCCGATGCCATCGTCAGCTACTGCAAGTATCAGTGTATTTTCTTCTGTGTGCAAACGGACGTTGGTATGTCCCCCGGAAACACCGTAGCGGTAAGCATTGCCGATCAGGTTGGAGAGAAGGCGTGTCAGAAGCTCCCGGTTGCCGGTGCAGAGCACGTTTGATTCGACATCCCAGGTCAGTGTGATATCTTTTTCACGTATCAGTGCCATGTCTGAGCAGACGCTTTCCACAAGTTCACTTAAGTTGAGGTTTTCTTTCTGATATCGCTCCGGCTGCAGCTCCAGGCGGGTAAAATCCAGCATGCTGCTGATGAGGCGGTTCATCTTTCTCCCCTGACGCCAGATAACGTGCAGGGCTTCCTCATAGTCTGAGAGGAGTTGCGCGTTTGCTGCTGTTTTCTCATAGTTTAAGAGAGTGTGTTTGTCGGCAGAGTTTGTTTTGTGACCGGCGGAGCCCTGCGTGTCTGCCTGTGCCTCATTATAGTCTGCAAAAGGTTGTGTATCCGGATCTGCTGTCATATAACCGGCAGAGTCTTGTCTGCTGTCAAGCGCAAGCTCACACTGGGCGTTGATGACGGTGACGGGTGTCCGCAGTTCGTGGGAGGCATCGGAGACAAATTGCTGCTGTGCCTGAAAGGACTGGTCCAACCGCGTGAACATCTCATTAAACTGGTCAGCCAGCTGGTGAAGTTCATCGGTTCCCTCTCCCAGGTCGATGCGCCTTTTTAAGTCGTCTCCCTGGCGGATCTGTGATGCGGTTTCCGAGATCTGCTGGATGGGTTTTAACGCCCGGCGGGCGATCAGAAAGCCGCCGATGATGGCGAGGAGAAGGAGGCTGGGCAGTAGAATCAGGGAGGTGCGGGAGATGGCAGACAGTTCTGTCTCACCCTGTGTCTCTGAGACAATGCCGCGCAGCCAGAGATCTTCCAGACCTTCCTGTTCCAGTTTGCGGTCAAAAACATAGTACAGTGTGCCGTCTACGGTGACGGTCTGCACCTCGGAATCCAGAAAAGACATCTCAGCGGTCTCCCTGGCGATTGGGTTTACGCCGTACACCAGAGATCCGTCAGAGGTACTCAGAGAGGTGTAAATCTGGTTAACCTTATCCAGAAAATCGTCGTCCACCTGCACATAGCCGTTGTTGTAATGGATGTAATAGTCCATCCCTTCGTCAATGTCCACGGAGTCAACGGAAGAAAAATATTCAATTTCATCCACATTATTTTCCACGGCCAGAATCAGATTATCCTGGATGGTTTTCTGGATAATCTGTCCGCTGATGGAAAGGATGACAAGGTAGGTAAGCGCCACCACAACGATCAGGATGGCAGAAAACCAGAGTGTGATTTTTGTTCGGATGGATAGTTGTTTCAAGTTTTTTCGTCTCCTGCAGCTTTTGATTTTTGTAGCGGGATTTTCCTGTCAGCTGACCCGCAGGACGTATCCTCTGCCGCGCACCGTGTGGATCAGCTTCTGTTCCTGTCCGCTGTCAATTTTGCGGCGGAGGTAGCTGATATATACATCCACCACGTTGGTGCCGCCTTCATAGTCATAGTTCCAGATGTGATCTTCAATTTGTTCCCGGGACAGGATGATGCCGGGATTGTGCATCATGTATTCGAGAAGTGCGTATTCTTTGGCGGAGAGGGTGATTTCCTGTCCGCCGCGGGTCACGCGTTTGGAAGCGCAGTCCATGACAAGGTCGCCGACGGAGAGTTCGTTTTGTGCAGATCCGTGTGCGGTGCGGATCATGGCGCGGATGCGCGCGGTCAGTTCTTCAAAAGAAAACGGCTTCACCAGATAATCATTGGCGCCGCTGTCTAACCCCTTTACCCGGTCAGAGATGGAGTCCCGCGCGGTCAGAAAAAGCACAGGTGTCGTTTTCCCGGCTTTGCGCAGAGCCTGCAGCACGGCAAATCCATCCGCTTTCGGCATCATAATATCCAGTATCACAGCGTCATAATTGGTATAAGAAAGGATATCGATGGCTTCCTGTCCGTCAAAGCAGCTGTCCACGCTGTATCCCTCGGTAGTGAGTTTTTTTGTGATGATGCGGTTTAGGTCCCGCTCGTCCTCTGCCAGTAAAATGCGCATGTGGGTTGGCTCCTTCCTCGTGTTTTGGCGACATTGTGTCCCCATATATCATATTATAACGGATTGTCATTAGAATAGCATTAGAAAATAAGAAAAAAGAGCACAACCCCGCGCGGCCGACCGTGACCGGCCGGAACGGGATGTGCTCTCCTTTGTAATTGTTTATTTATAGCGTGAGCGGAACAGCGGGCGAAGTTCGGAGATCGGCGCTTTGCTCTCAATCAGCTGGCGCATTCGTTCCTCTGAAGCGGCGATGGCAAGACTCTTCTCCAGAACCTCTTCCGCCAGATCGTAGGGTACGATGCAGACGCCGGAGTCGTCGGCCACCATCAGATCGCCGGGTTCTACCAGCTTGCCGCAGAGGGTGATCGGACCGTTCATCTCCACGCACTCCATGCGGAATTTCCCGGTGATCTGGGTCGTGCCGGTGCAGAAGACCGGATAACCCATCTCCCGGATGGAGGAGACATCGCGGCAGCAGCCGTTTACGATATTGCCGGCAAAACCGCAGCTTTTTCCGACCGTACAGCTCTGGCCGCCCATGTTGGAGACCTCGAGGTTTCCGCCGAAGTCGGAGACCAGCACGTCGCCCGGCTCGCCGATGTAGTAAATGTCCCGGGTGGACATGGCAATGAAATCATGGTCGATGGCGCCCTGGGTCGGCGTTTTGCGAACCGGAATATTGCGGATCGTGACGGCGGGACCTACAATCTTGCTTCCGGGGATGACCGGTTTCAGATAGGAGGTCGGGATGGCTCCGTCGATGCCGTAGCTGTCCAGAACATCGGAAACGGTGGTGGACATATCATCCATGGACAGGTAGCCGTCGATGATTTCCTTTTTTACGCGGGGGAAAGTAATCTTTGTGATCCGCTCCCGCGGAACCAGACCCCAGATGCGTCCCGCTGCGTCATATTCTGCATAATCTTTGTCTCTCTGTGCTCTCTGTTTTACAACTTCCTCATTATACAATTCAACCTGACTAAGATCCATACGATATCTCCTTTCTCTCATAAAAATAAAAAATGGAGCCGCTGATCTTCAGCGACTCCGTTGCCTGTAACTATACTACACTATAACAAATGGGAATTAAAAATGCAAGTAATTTCTGGAACCGGGGGATTTACGGTTGCAGAATGCCAACATATCAAATCGGAACATTTTTTCACTATAAAACACTTTGTCTTCTTTACAGGTACGGAAATTCCCTCTATAATTAAGACAATATGGGGGAAAACGCACATGAAACGGAAACGACGGATATACATTACTTTTATTCTGATATTGGCGGGAGTTTATCTGTTATTGCTGATGCTGATGCTACAGGCGGAGTCCGCGAATCCGCAGTCATCGATCCGCACGCTGGGGGACGCTGTGTGGTATTCGGTGGTGACGCTGACGACGGTCGGCTATGGGGATATCACGCCGGTCACAACGGTCGGCCATATTGTTGGGATTATCTTTCTGATTCTCTCTACCGGCCTGTTGGTTACGTTGGTCGGTTCGGTGTTTTCTTTTTTGTCAAGCGAGGGATTTCCACTTCTGATTTTATCGTGGCAGAAAAAGAAAAACTGGTATTATTTCGCTGATATGGGGCAGGAAGCCAATGTGCTGGCACAGCAGATTCTGGAGGAGGACGCCGACGCTGTGATCATTTTCGGGCAGAGCGAGAATTCTCTGGAGGAGAAGCCGGATTATCCGTGTCTGTTTATCAACGTATCGCCTGAGCGTATTGCCCGCTGCAAGGGCGGAGTGGGCAGCCGCTGCAAGGTATTTCTGATGAAAGAGAATGACATCGGCGTAAACCCCAGGGCGGTCAATATTGCCCGGCTTCCGGTGGAGGTCTATGCCCGGACAGCCAGCGGCGAAGACACACTTTCCGGCAATATCCATTTTTTCCACAGCTATGACTGCTGTGCCCGGGAATACTGGAGGAAGAAACCGCTGACCAGCGCCGAAAGCCGGATTGTCCTGATTGGTTTTGGAGAATATGGGGAGGCGCTGTTAAAACGTGCGATCATGACGAACGTCATATCGCCGGAGCACCATGTCACGTACCACATTTTTGGCGATGTCGGTGATTTTCTGCATATGCATTCCGGGCTGGCGAGCGTCTTTTCGCTTCAACAGGAGGCGGATGACCGGGACTCCCTGATTTTTTATGAGGATTCCTGGACCCTGCATCGCGAGTTGCTGGCCGCGGCGGACCGCATTATAATCTGCGAGGACGATGAGCAGGAAGGGTGGGATATCCTCTGGCATATGCGGCGCTATTATCTGACCCGCGGGAGGATTGACCTTCGCAACAGCCGGTCGGCGCCCGGCATCTCTTATTTCGGAACGAATGAGTCGATTTACACGCCGGAGCATATTTTGAGGACTACGCTCAACCAGGTGGCCATCGCCATGAATAACCTGTACCGCAACAGCCATCCGGAAAACTCGCTTGACTGGGATCAGCTGGAAGATTATCTCAGACAGTCGAAAATCGCAGCTTCCGAACACGTATTTACGAAGGTCCGGATTTTACTGCGGGATGAAAGTATTATACGATTATCCGCCCGGGATCTGGCGAGAGCGTATGCTGTATACAAAAAGAATATTCAGAACCCGGACTATCTGGATCTCTATCGCAGGATTGAGCATCAGCGCTGGCTGCGGTTTTATGCTTATTACAACTGGACCTATGGATCGGTTCACAGCGAAGATCTGCGGCAGGATCCGCGTATTCTCCCGTTTGACGAGCTTACGCCGGAGTTTAAAACATACTGTGATTATTCCTGGGAATTGCTGGGTGAATTGCGGCTGTAAAACGAGGAAGATTCATAGTGCATAGAACCAAAGGGGACAAAAATTGATGAATTCCGGGATTTTTATATAGTACCGGGGGAGATATAGGCGGTTTTGTGAACTACCGGGGGCACATATGGTGTCTGTTAAACTTCTGTAAAAACGAATAAAATAGAACGAGAATTGTATATTTTATTCACAGAGGACACGGACCATGCGAAAGACATTATCAGCGGAGCAGAAGGATCAGATTTTCCGCCTCCGGAAAATGCGGGAGGATCTGGGACTATCCCAGGAGGAGTTTGCGAATACTCTGGAAATCAGCATATCCACATATAAAAAGATGGAATCTTATGAACGCCGGATTTCTCTGGCCAGTCTTATGAAATTGCATTCGGCGCTGAATGTATCTGCAGATTATATTTTATTCGGAGAAAAAACGGAAAAGCAGGAAGCATGGACGGACGTTCTGAATTGTTCTGATAATGATAAAATGATTATTTTTCTGAGATTATTCCAATATTTTACTTTAAACAAAACAGATCTTTTGTCTGTCTGGGACGATCGGATGGACAGTATTGAAGAAATGGTTTGTATAATCGAAGCCGCGTGTAATGCCGAAAAATGGATGGCAGATGAAAAAAACAGTAAGACATAGCCGTATGAAGTTACAATGTGCCATTTGAGATACAGATAAAAGATAAGGGAGAGTAAAGAGTTATGGAGGAGATGTACAGGGATGCGGGAAACCGGATTTTTCTTGAGAGGTCTGTACACGGGTACAGCAGAGAGCGCCTGGCCGAGATTGCGGGGATCTCGACCAAGTTTCTCTATGAAATTGAGATGGGGAAAACCGGTTTTTCTGTGTGGATTCTGAAAAAGCTTTGTGATGCCCTGGAGGTGGGATACAGCTATATCCTGACCGGGGAAGGGCATAGGGAATAGTCAATTCATGATCGCGTCGGCTGTGGAGTTAAATATTTCCGTCAGCATGTCATCCGTAGACAGGTCGGAATACCAATATTCGTCCACGTAATCCCAGAAGATATCGACGGCTTCCTCATCCATGACGGAATCGATGTCGTAACCGTTCACGTATACCATGTAGCCCACGTCGTTGTCGGTATCTTCCTCCGCGAAATACAGGAAGAGGAAAGTGCCCTCGTTGTCGATGTTGTCCTCGTACCAGTCAAATGCGTATTCTTCCTTCTCGGAGTCAGAGGTCAGGGAGGCGTCGTATGCCTTAAAGTATACATAAGGCTGTACACCGGTAGCATTGTAAAAATCTTTCAGGCTTTCACCGGTGGCGGTCACATCCTCTACCCAGCCCAGTTCATCCAGAATACAGTCACTGCTGAAAGAAACGCCGGTGTCTGCTTTTTCGCGTGTGATTGAGCTCTGTGAGGTGCTTCCGGTATCAGAACTGCTTTCCGGGTAAGTTCCGGTATCAGAATTATCGTTGCCTGTCTCATTGCTGCTGTTGTTTTCCCCGGAAACAGTATTCCTCAGGGATGAGAGCGCATAGCGCACACTGCCGCCGAGTCTGGTGACAGCGCTGGAACCGAGGATAACTACGACAACTATGATCACAATGAAAGGCGTAAGGCATCCGCTGCATCCGCCGCGGTACCCATACCCGCCGTAGCCGAAAGGCCCCCAGAATCCCCGTCCTGGCGGCGGTCCTCCGGGAGGTCTGCCCGGTCCCCCGGGACCTCCGGGACGCCCGCCTGGACCGCCCGGTCCGCCTGGCCGTCCGCCCATGCCGCTGCCCGGTCGGGAACCTCCGCCGGAAAAGCCACCGCTTGAGTGTCCTCCGCCGGAGCGTCCTCCACCGGAAAAACCGCCGCCTGAATGTCCGCCTCCTGAGTGGCCTCCGCCGCCACCTCCGCCTGCTCTGCCCATAACGAAATCTCCTTTCGGTGAATAATAATCCTGTAAATATCATAAAGGCTGGAGGGATGTTTGGCAAGAAAAATGAAAGAAATACTGATTGCAGGTATTCAAAAAGGGTTTTCATGATGCGTTGTTTTTTGTATAATAAACAAAGGAGGCGCACTATGACTGCGATACAGGAACAATTATTTTCATTGCAGGACACACAATACCGCGATTTTCAGACGAAGCTGATGCCGACGGTTTCCCCGGACACTGTGATCGGAGTGCGCACACCCGCGCTGCGTGTATTGGCAAAGAAACTGGCAAAAACGGAGGAGGCACAGGGGTTTTTAAAAGAGACGCCTCACGCATATTTTGAGGAAAATCAGCTGCATGCATTTCTGATCGCGGGGGAGAAAGATTTTGGAATCTGCATGGAAGAACTGGAACAGTTCCTTCCGTATATAGATAACTGGGCTACCTGTGACCAGCTTTCGCCGGGAGTATTCCGGAAGCATCGGGAAGAACTGTTTCCTTACATTGACCGGTGGATTTCATCCGGCCACACGTATACCGTCCGCTTTGCCATAGGAATGCTGATGCAGCATTATCTGGACGAAGCCTTTGAGGCATCATATGCGGAATGGGTGGCCGCCGTCCGCTCAGAGGAGTATTACGTCAACATGATGATCGCCTGGTATTTTGCGACGGCGCTGGCGAAACAGTACGAGGCGGTATTGCCGTTTATTGAGGAAGGAAAGCTGGAACGCTGGACGCACAATAAGACGATTCAGAAGGCGGTGGAGAGCTATCGGATCACACCGGAGCAGAAAGCGTATTTAAAAACTTTGAAGAGACCGCTTGTTTCGCATACCCCTATATCACTGTAGTGTATGCCTCAACCCCGGCTTTCAACCGCTTCAGTCCATCTTCCACAACGGAACGCGGGCAGGCAATGTTCATCCGCAGGAAGCCCTCGCCGTTCGCTCCGTAGGCTGAGCCTTTGGAGAGAAAGAGGCCGGTCTTTTTCCGGATAAAGGCGGCAATATCGATGCCGTCTTTTTCTATATCCGTGTAGTCAATCCAGAGCAGATAAGTGGCTTCGGAGGGAATGAGGCGGATCCGGGGGATTTCCCGCGCGATAAATTCACCGACCAGCTTCCGGCTGCCGGAGATGTAGGCGCACAGGGCGTCCAGCCAGTCCCCACCCTCCGTGAAAGCGGCAATGCTGGCTGCTGCGGCGATCGCGTTGGGCTCCGCCACCTCATCGGTGTTTAACGCACGCCAGACTTTGTGCCGGAGGAATTTTTCCGGTACAATAACCGCGGAGCTGTGCAGACCGGCGATATTGAACGCTTTCGTCGGGGCGATGCAGGTAATACTGTTTTTCCGGCATGTCTCAGAAACGGAGGCAAACGGGATGTAATCACAGCCGGGTTCGGTCAGATCGCAGTGGATTTCATCGGAGATCACGGTGACGTGGTGCGCGGCGCAGAGTTCCCCGATCCGTGCGAGCGTCTCACGGTCCCAGATCTTCCCGATCGGGTTGTGCGGATTGCACAGGATCATCATACTTGTCTGCGGGTTCGCCAGCTTTTTCTCCAGGTCTTCCCAGTCAATGCGGTAGGATGTGGTTTCTTTGTTGTAAACCAGCGGGTTTTCCAGCACATTGCGGCCGTTATTGACGATGCTGTTAAAAAACATATTGTAGACCGGTGTCTGTACCAGGACATTTTCTCCCGGGGAGGTCAGTCTCCGCACGCAGGTTGAGATGGAGGGGATGACTCCCGTGGAAAAAATCAGCCAGTCTTTTTCAATGGTCAGACCGTGGCGTTCCTCCCACCAGCCCATGATGGAGGAATACCATTCTTCCGGCAGGGTGGCATAGCCAAAGATGCCGTGATCGACTGTCTTTCGGAGCGCCTCGCGGACGGCGGGGGCAGTCTCAAAATCCATATCTGCGACCCACATGGGCAGTTCGTTTTCACCGACTTCCCATTTCAGGGAAGATGTACCCCGCCGGTCAATTATTCTGTCAAAATCATAGGACATGATATCAGGTTCCTCCTTTTGCTGTCACTGAAATACATTTTCTGTGCGGTAAAGCGTGGCTTTTCCTGTAACTGTGAAAGTACTGAACAGTTGCGAATTTCTGTCTTATACCAGTTCGCGCGGTTCTGTTCTAACATCTGCATAAGATTTTCGTTTTATTCGGATCTACCTTGTCTTTCTCAATGATCAGCTCTCCGATGCTTTCTGCGGTGATCATGCCGGAAGTGGGATTGAGCACACTGTCGATTTTGCTGGTGATCTCAGCGTCCACGGAGGAATACTCGAAAGCCAGGGTGGTGTTGATGAGCTTACAGTTTTTCATAACCAGGTTGTCGATATAGCACATTCCCTGGAGGCTTTCGATGGTGCAGTTGATGAGCGTCAGATTTTTTGCGTTCCATCCCAGGTACTCACCGGAGATAAAAGAATCCTGTACGGTGATGTTTTCCGAGTTCCAGAAAGCATCCTTGGAGAGCATCTTCGCATTTCTGACGGAAGCATTTCTGACGCCGTCAAAGGAGTAGTTGCCCACCAGGGTAAAACCGTCGATATCCATATCGGTGCAGTTCATGGCGAAGTAATCGCCCTTTGCATATACCTGCCGAAGCGTGACATCGGTGCAGCTCCACAGAGTCTCGGCCGCGTTGGCAAAAGAGACCTGGCTTAACTTCAGCCCTTTGCACCGGCGGAAATTCTTCGGCGCTTCAATGACGCAGTCTTCCACGGAAATGTCGTTGGTGTACCATACGCCGGCGCGCGCCATCTCAAACCAGGTGGTCCGCTCCGCATGAATATGGTCACAGTACCAGAGCGGGTATTTCCAGCGGAACATACAGTCGTAAAGGGAGATGTTGCTGCTCTCTTTCAGCGGCGACTCGCCGTCGTCAAAAATCGTGTCGTAGATGTTGAGATGATCGGAAGAGAACAGCGCGCGCTCTCCGGTTAAAAACTGCTGATGAATATCTTCTCGCATTTTTGTCAGTGTCCTTTCTGTCTGAACTTTATAGCTTTCAAAGCAGCTATGCCGTTACTTATAGAGCATAGCACAAAAGCGGAACCCGTGCCAGTATTTCGCCTGGGAACTGTTAGGAATTAATTTCGTAACAGTTCCTTAGTAAAGAAGCGTACAAGAAAGGATTGTAGCGGACTTTTCTGATTTTTTCAAGACCTTATGTCTGCTTTTTGCCTTGCCTGCGCGCTGATATAATGATATAACTGATTTATCCGCAGAAGAGCCGGGCATTTGAGGGGCGGATGCAGGGAAGCTTCAGGGATGGAGTTTTTTATGGTGCCGGTTTCTTATATAGAGTAAGGACGGAAAGAGTATGATGCAAAGACAGGAGGAACACCGCTATATTACGCCGGTCAATATCACATTCGCGGTGATTAATGTGGTGGTTTTTGTGGTGTTGGAGATACTGGGAGACACGTCGGACGCCGCTTTTATGCTGGCTCACGGGGCAATGTACCCGCCCGCAGTGCTTTACAACGGGGAGTGGTACCGCCTGGTGACATCCGCGTTTCTTCATTTTGGAATATCCCATCTCATTAACAATATGGTTCTGTTGGTTTGCCTGGGGAGTTATCTGGAGAGGGCTTACGGGAAAGTGAAATTTCTGATTTTTTACCTGGTCTGTGCGGTGGGCAGCAGCCTGGTCTCCATGGGACATATGCTTTACACGCAGGAGCTTGCGGTATCGGGCGGCGCCTCCGGCGTGATCTTCGGCATGATCGGAGCGTTGCTGTTCCTGGTGCTCAAAAATAAAGGGCGTTTTGAGGATCTGTCCCTGCGGCGGTTTCTGTTGATGATGGCGCTCTCCCTGTACTATGGATTTTCCACAACCGGCGTGGATAACGCGGCGCATGTGGGAGGACTGCTGGTGGGATTCCTGATGGGTGTGCTTTACCGGGGACCGGAGAAGAAGTGAGATGCGAATGTTTCTCTTGATATTTTATTGAAAAACAGATATAATAACAAAACAGATATTTGATATTTCTGATTTGTTACAAGCCTGGAGGTGAGGAGTGAATGATGCTGTATGAGTATCTGATGAAAACGTACCCGGTGAATGAGCCTATTTTTTCTTCTGATATTAAAGTTGAGGGTATTTCTGATGTAAATGTAAGAAGACAGCTTGGGAAATTGGTAGACATGGGGCTGATAAATCGTTATGATACCGGCATTTATTATATTCCGACGAAAAGTATTTTTAAGTCCGGGTCACAACTCTCTCCGGAGAAAGTGCTGGAATGTAAATATCTGAAGAACAAGGGGGAATTATGTGGTTATATGTCGGGTCTGATGTTTTTTAATCAGACGGGATTGACTTCACAGATTCCGATGCAATTTGAAGTCGTTAGCAATAAGGCGACCACAGATTATAGAGAGACATCTTTGGCAAAGACAAGGGTTGTTATTCGAAAGCCAAAAGTGCCAATCACAAAGGATAATTATAAAATATTGCAATTTTTGGATTTGATGAAAGATGTTGATGAATATGCAGAGGTAACAGGAGCCGAGTTGTCTGACAGGCTCATCGCATACATGAAGAGAATCCAATTATGCTTCTCTCAATTGGAACCATACCTGCAATTCTATCCGGATAAGATTTATAAAAATATGTATAAGGCGGGGATATTACATGGCATACCTGCATGAGAATCAAGAACAGTTTCTTAATGCTATTAATCTGACTTTTATGCAGACAGGAATTATGACACAGGCGATTGAAAAAGATTATTATGTAACAATGATTTTGCGACAGATATCCAAAAGATTGCCATACATTGTATTTAAGGGAGGCACTTCGCTTTGCAAGTGTCATGGCGTGCTCAATCGTTTCAGTGAAGATATTGATATTACAGTTGATACTGCCTTATCCCAGGGACAAAAGAAAAAGGTAAAAGAACATATTGTGGAGATTGCGGATGCTCTGGGAATGGAAGTATTAAATTTGGAAAATACACGGAGCCGCAGAGATTATAACCAGTATGAGATAGGATATCATTCTGTATTGCCATTGGTCAATGAAACTTTGCAGCCGGTTGTATTGCTTGAAACATCGTATACAGCAGTTTCTTTTCCTACAGTTGTCCTGCCGGTTACGAATTATATAGGAAAGATGATGGAAACTGAAGCGGCAGATTATATTGAAGAATTTCAGCTTGAACCTTTTGCAATGAAGGTGCAGGGGTTGAATCGCACGCTGGCTGATAAAGTGTTTGCAATATGTGATTATTATCTTCAAAACCGCATAAAAAAACACTCCCGGCATCTTTACGATATCTATAAGCTATATCCGCTGGTTCCTCAGGACGATTTATTAAGAGTGTTGGTTGCAGAGGTGCGTAAAGTAAGGGCAATGTCAAATATTTGTCCGTCCGCACAGCCAGGGGTAAACGTATCTCCTCTGTTGAAGAAAATTATTCGGGAGAAATCATATAAAGCGGACTATGATAATCTCACGATGCAGTTGTTGAAAGAAAAGATACCGTATTCTCTGGCAATTGAGACGTTGGGTAAGATTGCTGATAGCGGTATGTTTTGAAACAAAAGAAAGCGGGAATTGGGAAGAAGGCAATTCTATAGCAATGAGATTACGCTTGCAGAATAAAAGGATACCATCACATGAAACAAAACGAGATAACTAAAATATACGGCACCAATTACAAAGAGATGACAAAACAGCTCCTGGAGCGTGCGAATCTGGCTGTGGAGATCCCGTCCACGGATTTGCGGATCGGCATCAAGCCCAATCTGGTTTCCCCGACCCCGGCTGAATACGGAGCGACCACTCACCCGGAGGTGGTTGCGGGTATCATTGAGTATTTGCAGGAGCGTGGGTTTTCACGAATCGTGGTGCTGGAGGGCGCCTGGGTGGGGGATAAGACCCCGGAAGCTTTTGAATATTGCGGGTACCGGGCTCTTTCGGAACAATACGGGGTGGAATTGTGGGACACACAGACAGATTCCTCCCATATGACGGACTGCGCGGGCGTGGAGCTTCGCATCTGCGATATGGTGGATAAAGTTGATTTTCTGATCAATGTGCCGGTGCTGAAGGGGCATTGTCAGACGCGAATCACCTGTGCCCTGAAAAACAGCAAGGGGCTGATTCCGAACCCGGAGAAGCGCCGCTTTCATACCATGGGACTGCACAAGCCCATCGCTCACCTCGGCGTGGGGATTCATCAGGATTTTATCGTAGTGGATCACATCTGCGGCGACCTGGATTTTGAGGACGGCGGAAATCCGGTGGTGCGCAACTGCGTTATGGCGGCGAAGGATCCGGTGCTGGTGGATGCGTATGTCTGCCGCTTACTCCATTACAGTGTGTCGGACGTTCCCTATGTCGGCATGGCGGAAAAGCTGGGAATCGGAAGTGCGGATCTTAGCCGGGCGCAGATCTCCTGTATCGGCCGCGATCAGGAGGGAGAGATTGAACAGCGGCGAAAAGTGGTCGCCGTGGAGGATGCTGTGGAGGAGGTGGACTCCTGCAGCGCCTGCTATGCCTCTCTGGTCCCGGCTCTGGACCGGCTGCGGGAGGAGGGATTGCTGGAGCATCTCGATGAAAAAATTGCCATCGGTCAGGGGTACCGCGGAAAGCATGGACGCCTGGGGGTGGGGCTTTGCACCGCAGGATTTGATGTCTGTGTGAAAGGGTGCCCGCCCGCGGAGGAGCAGGTGTATAAGGAGCTGAAAGAGTACCTTTTGCACAGAAAGTGTTCCCGTGCGTGAACTTATGTATCTGGAAATGTCCGAATGAGTATATATCAGGAAGAAGCGGTATAAGAAAGCAGCAGAATTCACACGTTCCTTTCGGACTTTGACGGGAAACCGACAAACGCGTGGGAATCTGATGGTTGATTTCTGTCCGGTCAGAACATAGAATAATTCCATATCTAATTACTTGGAAAAGGGGGATTATAGATATGCCGATTAAGATACCGGATTCGCTGCCGGCCACCGCGATACTGGAGAGTGAGAACATCTTCGTCATGACGGAGTACCGCGCGATTCACCAGGATATCCGACCCTTAAATATACTGATTTTAAACCTGATGCCGACAAAAGTGGTGACCGAGACACAGCTGCTGCGAAAGCTTTCCAACACGCCGCTGCAGATCAAGGTAGAGTTCCTGCAGACAGTGACCTACACGCCGCAGCATGTGGACAGCGAGCATATGGAATCTTTCTACACAACTTTTGAGAAAGTGAAAAACCGCTGGTTTGACGGGATGATCATCACCGGCGCGCCGCTGGCGGATGTGGCCTACGAGGATGTTTATTATTGGCAGGAACTCTGCCAGATCATGGACTGGGCTAAGACGCATGTGCACTCCACGCTTCATATTTGCTGGGGGGCTCTTGCGGGATTATACTATTACTACGGAGTTCCCACGGTGGAATATCCGGAAAAATTATCCGGTGTCTATCCGAACCGGGTGCTGAAAAAAAGTTCGCCGCTGTTCCGCGGATTTGACGATGTCTTTCTGGCGCCGCATTCCAGAGAAGTCGGCGTCCTGGAGAAAGATGTCTTAAAAGTGCCGGGGCTGGAGCTCATCGCGGACAGTGAGGCGGGCGGACCGACCATTTTAAAGACCACGGATTCCAAATACTTTTTCGCGCTCTGCCATCTGGAATATGACTCTGATACGCTGGCGCTGGAGTATCAGCGGGATCTGGAGAAGGGCTTAAACCCGCATGTACCGTGCAATTATTTCCCGGATGATGATCCCTCGCAGAAGCCGGTTGTGAGGTGGCGGTCCGCGGGGCAGCTGCTGTTTTCTAACTGGCTCAATTACTACGTTTATCAGAGTACCCCGTATGATATCGGCGGACATGTGGGGAAATAGCCAAAAACACAAGGAAAATCAAGGGTTTCAAGCCCCTACGAAAAAAGCAGTCTTTAATAAAATACGTTAAAATGCGTTAAAAAGAGATCAGCCTTTTGGACTGGTCTCTTTTCTTCGAGTGTTCCTCAATTCTGTGATTTCCTGGAAAGCTTCCTTTAGAGGCAATTCGCGGCCGGCTTTCATATCGTCGATACCTCTATCTAATTTGCGTAATACTGTGCTATAATTCTTCTGTTGCTTGTTTGTTGCGGTTGCTCCCATGAAATCACCTCCTAAAATGCAAAGGAAAAATTGAAAGTTTACTTTTAATATAATATAGCATAAGAAACGGTTGCAGACAATCTATAATTTAACCTGAATTATTCGTGACAGCTTAGCATCATCCGGATTGGACTAAAAATATCGTCACAATCCACATCAAATATCATGCCTTAGGATAATTTTCTACAAAAAGGGCAGACTGTCCCTTCGGATATGATTTGAATGATTTTAAACTGTCAATGTACGACTTACTGCTATTCCAAGTCCGGGATCCGCCCGGTGAGAAGAATATAGTCGAAAGCAAGGGTGTTCGTTGTAAGAGGGAATCTTAAGGAAACCGGACTCAAATTTATATCCCGTACTTTCCGTATGTCTGTGCTTCCTCTACCATTATTCTAGCAAAAGTATCATCCAGATTTGCCGGGTATTCACAACCGGTGGCGAGGATAAAGCCCCCGTCTTTTTTATAAGCGTCAAGCTGTTCACGGCAGAGCGCACGGAGATGATCTTCGTCAGCAACCATCAGGAAGCCCGGGTCTATGTGGCCGATGATGGTTGTTACTGAGCCGTAGGTTTCCTTTAATTCCTGCATACTTGAGCAATCCGGGGGGAGATACAACATGGAAATCGCTTCCGGATGCATCCTGTCAATCTGTTCTTTGAAATAGATACCGTCGCCGCAGTTATGGATCATTACCATACATCCTCTTGCGTGTACATGTTCGGCAATTCGCTGCATGGAAGGTCCTTCAAATTCGTCCCACATATTAGCTCGCATGATTGTTTTTGAGGAAAACAATGTGTCAAACATAATAGTGTGGGCGCCTGCATCGATCAGAGCATCGCTGTAATCTATCAGAACATCCCCGATCAGATTGATTGCTTTCTTCACTGTGTCTCTGTTTTTCCTTTTCATGCAATCTACCAGCAGATATTCGAGACCGGTCAGCATACTTAAGATTCCCATAGGACCAAAAACGAATGGAATGATGGGGTATTCCTTCCCCTTTTTTTCTGCTAAGTATTGAGTCATTTTGATCATATTGCTCATTCGAGGGGTTTCGCGGGGATTGATGCATTGAATTTTGTCATATTCATCAATGTTTTTGATGAAGCGCTCAGTGTCAGGTGTAGCAGCTTTATCCGGGAAATAATTTACTTTCATACCAAAATCGGCTGCTTCAACGGAGAGATCAATCAGAGTACAAATGACATCAAGCTGCAGATCTTCGGTTTCTTTTATGATAGCTTCAGCGCATTTGATATAATCAGTTGACCATTCATCGTAGCCAATGCCATAGTTTTTCCATGAAATGCTGTTGCAGAGTGGATAGGCAGGTACATGATCCGCTTCTTCATGATGTAGGGTTTTCGTCACTCGCTCTAATGGTGTCATAAAATCTCCTCCTCAAGGTAGTGTGTCTGTAAAGCTGATTTGTATATGGCTTTTTTTTGAAGGGAACAATCGCGTAATAAATTTGTGGTTGCCGGAATCAGCGTGTGATTTTAATTTCCCTTAAAAAAACTGCTACTTTTGAGTTATTATAAAGTCTTACTTAGGAATAGAGTCAACAGATTTTGCTTTTTTTCAGGGACAAAAATTTAGAAACTTTTTTGTTTGGTGTTGACATATACTCTTCCCCTTTTTACATGATATACTAATATACTATCTGATTACAGATATCGCCCGGATGCTTGTGTAAGGATCCGAGCGGTTTATATATTGATGGGATTTGTGTTGCAAAATAAATATTCCTGGTAAAGACAGGAAAAATGTCGGGATTTCTTTGTTTTTAAGGAACAAAAAAACGAGAAAAAGTTTAGCCTGTCGTGACATTCAAAAGCAGACTGTTTTTTTATACAATCAATGTACAATAATTTTCAGAAGCCAGGAGGGAAAGACTATGTTAAGAACGGATTTACCGAAGATTATCACAGAGACGGTACCGGGACCGAAAGCGCAGGAAATGATTGCCAGAAGAAAGGCGGCGACGCCGTCCGCAATCGGCTGTATGTACCCGGTTGTTATTGAACGCGGGGAAGGGGCTATGATTGAGGATGTGGACGGCAATAAATTTCTTGACTGGATCGGCGGCGTCGGCGTCCTGAATATCGGCTTTTCGCAGCCGGAGGTTGTGGAAGCGGTGAAGGCGCAGGCAGACAAATATTTCCATGGTATGTTTAATATTGTGACACACGAGGGATATGTGGCACTTGCAGAAAAATTGTCTCAGATTGCGCCGGTGAAAGGGGAGAAGAAAAAAGCCTTTTTCGCGAACAGCGGCGCGGAAGCGGACGAGAACGCGGTGAAAGTGGCAAAGGCTTTTACAAAGAGAAATAATATCATTGTTTTCTCCGGCGCTTTCCACGGACGTACATTGCTGACGATGTCCATGACGTCCAAAAAAGCTTATGCAGTTGGTATGGGACCGTTCCCGGACGGCATTTACCGTGCGGCTTTCCCGTACTATTACCGGAATCCGGCAGGTATGCCGCAGGAAGCTGCATGTGATTACTATATTAAATCGATTCGAGATGTATTTGAGCAGTGTGCGCCGGCTAATACGATCGCGGCAATCGTTGTGGAACCCCTCCAGGGTGAGGGAGGCTTTATCCCGGCTCCGATTGAGTGGATCAAGGCAGTTCGCCAGATCTGTGATGAGAACGGCATCATGCTGGTGGCGGATGAAGTGCAGAGCGGTTTCTGCAGAACAGGCAGAATGTTTGCCTCCGAGTACTGGGCAGAGGCCGGTGTGCAGCCGGATATCATTGCGACGGCGAAATCCATCGCTGCGGGAGTTCCGCTCTCAGCAATCATTGCCCGCGAGGAGATTATGGAGGCACCCGCACCGGGAACCATCGGCGGGACCTACTGCGGCAATGCGCTGGCATGTGCGGCCTCATTAAAGACCATTGAGATCATGGAGAGAGATCACCTGGCGGACCGCTCCCTGGAGATCGGCGGGAAAGTCACCGCTCGTTATAATGAGTGGAAAGAAAAATATAATGTGATCGGCGATGTCCGCGGACTGGGCGGCATGATCGGTCTGGAATTGGTGAAAGATCAGGCGACCAAAGAACCGGCGCCGGAGATGACGAAAGCACTGGTGCTGGAGTGCGCGCAGAACGGTCTGATGATCGAAAGTGCCGGCACCTATGGCAATGTCATCCGTTTCCTGGCTCCGCTGGTGATCACCGACGAGCAGTTGGAGGCGGGTCTGCAGATCATGGAGGCGGCTCTTATAAAAGTAATGTGAGGAGAGATGAAAATGAAACAGTTTATGGTAAAACCGGAGATCTTCCGTTATGACACTGCAAAAGCTTTTGCGGAGGAGTTTGCGATTGGTAAGGATGACCTGATCATCACGAATGAGTATATTTATCAGCCTTATTTCGGAGCATTAAATCTGGAGTGCGAGGTGATTTTCCAGGAGAAATACGGGGCGGGGGAGCCCTCCGATGATATGGCGGAAGCGATTTATCAGGATATCAAGGGAAGCCCGAAGCGGATTATCGCCATCGGCGGCGGGACTGTGATTGACATCAGTAAGTTATTTGTGTTGAAGAATGTTTCTCCAATCCTTGATCTTTATGATGAGAAGCTTGAGATCGTCAAGGATAAGGAACTGGTTCTGGTTCCCACGACCTGCGGTACCGGTTCGGAGGTTACAAACATCGCGATTCTGGCGTTGAACAGCCGGGGCACGAAGAAAGGGCTGGCGGTGGATGAGATGTATGCGGACAAAGCCGTTCTGATTCCGGAACTTTTGAAAGGGCTTCCGTTCCGTTTCTTTGCCACAAGTTCCATTGATGCGCTGATCCACGCGATTGAATCATCTCTTTCCCCGAAGGGGAACGGATATACACGGATGTTCGGCTACAAGGCGATTGAGATGATTTTAAACGGTTATAAAGAGATCCGCGACGACGGTCCGGATGCCCGGATGCCGTTGCTGGAGGATTTCCTTGTGGCGTCCAATTACGCAGGGATTGCTTTTGGAAACGCCGGCTGCGCGGCGGTCCATGCGCTGAGCTATCCTCTGGGCGCAACTTATCATGTAGCGCACGGGGAAGCCAATTACGCGATGTTTACCGGTGTGATGAATAATTATATGGAGATAAAGACCGACGGGGAGATCGCGAAGCTGAACGCGTTTATCGCCGACATCCTCGGCTGTGAGGTTAGGAAAGTATTTGAAGAGATGGAGAAGCTTTTGAATGTCCTGATTCCGAAGAAAGCGCTGCATGAGTACGGCGTTACCGAGCAGGACCTGGTTGACTTTACGGAGTCTGTTATGGTGAATCAGGGACGGCTGATGGCAAATAATTTTGTGGAGCTGGACAGGGACAGAGTATATAAGATATATAAGGAACTGTATTAAACAGGGCGGTTATAAAGAAAAGAGCCACCACGGTTGGATTGTGGTGGTTCTTTTCCTTCCCTGAAACTTTGTGAGATACTGTGTATCACGGGAAAATTCCTTTTAACTCTTCCGTTTTAATGAGTTTGCGCAGGGCCAGCACGTAGGCACCCATACGGTAAGTGCAGTGCAGCTCGTCAACGATTTCCGTAACTTCTGCAAATGATTTTGTCATCAGGTCTTCCAGCATGGTGTTGACATGTTCCAGATCCCAGGTCAGTTCCTGAATATTCTGTACCCATTCAAAATAGGAGACAATGACGCCGCCGCTGTTGGCAAAAATATCGGGGATGACGGCAATCCCACGTTCCTCGAGGATCACGTCGGCTTCCTCGCTGGTAGGACCGTTGGCGGCTTCCACAATGTAGGAACACTGTACTTTTTTTGCAATTTCGTCGGTGATCTGATTCTCCAGGGCAGCCGGAATCAGCACATCGCATTTGCAGGTGAGGAGTTCCTCATTTGTAATATGAGAGACTCCGTCTGCCTGGTAGTCTTTCAGAAGATTCCCTTTGACTGCGAGATATTCCGTAATCTCCGGGATATTCAGTCCGGATTCGCAGTACAGCGCATCGGAGACATCGCTGACTGCCACAATCCTGGCATGGTCTTCTTCTGCAAAGATGGAGGCTGCGTTTCCGCCTACGTTTCCCATACCCTGGATAGCGATGGTGACGTCTTTCATGGATTTACCTTCGCGCTTCATCAGAAGTTTTGTGCTGATACAGACACCGCGCCCGGTCGCCGCGCTTCGCCCCACGGAGCCGCCCAGCTCGATTGGCTTTCCGGTTACAACGCCGGGACTCGGTTTGCCGGCTAACATGCTGTAGGTGTCAAGAATCCATGCCATTGTCTGCGGATTCGTGTTTACGTCGGGAGCCGGAATGTCGGTATCTACTCCGATAATGGGGGAGATGGCAAAGGTATATCGACGTGTCAGCCTGCGCAGCTCGTTTTGGGATAAGCTGGACGGGTCTACGCGGATGCCGCCTTTTGCACCGCCGTAAGGAATATTTGCTACGGCGCATTTTAATGTCATCCACACAGACAGCGCTTTTACTTCATTGATATTGCAGTCCTGATGGTAGCGGATGCCGCCCTTAAAAGGCCCGCGGATGTTGGAGTGCTGTACGCGGTAGCCCTCAAATACCTGAATGGTTCCGTCGTCCATCTCAACCGGCAGATAGACTTTTGTCTCCCTCTGGGGATATTTGATGCGTTCAAAAAAGCGCATATCAATCTGACCGAGCTCCATTGCTTTTTCCATTACGCTGACAGCGTTCTCATAGGGATCGTACACTTTACTCATAGTGAAAACCTCCGTAATTGTGGTTAAAAAGGTAAATCTACACTGCCGGGCCCGTGGTGTTTTTGTTTTCAGCGTCATTATATTTCAATCTGTTTTCCAGTCAAGTACTTTTGCGGAAGTGTGAAAAATCAGATAAAAAATGGCTTTTCACTTTAGAAAAAAAAGAACAGGTGTGCAGAACCTGCTTTTCTGAAGATGTCAGTTGACACTATTCCGGGATGAGACTTTAAAATGAATATTTAGAAAAATAAATGATAAAACGGAATGAGGGAGGTAACTGGTGATGAAATTTGAACTGGATGAAGCGGATCGGAAGATATTAAGTATTTTGCGAAAAAATTCCCGTGCTTCGTTAAAGGAAATTGCACAGGAAGTTTATCTCTCCTCGCCGGCTGTCTCGGCGCGGATTGCGCGTCTGGAGAAAGCCGGCTATATTGAGGAATATGTAGCAATCCTTTCTCCGCCGAAGCTGGGTTATCTGATCAAGGCGTTCATCAACCTGGAGGTTTCCCCGGTACAGAGGGCAGAGTTCTATCAGTATATACGAAACGAGCCAAATGTGGTGGAGTGTAACTGCGTGACAGGGGATTATTCCATGCTTATTGAAGTGTTTTTCCCAAGCACGGAAGAACTGGACATTTTTGTCGGGGAACTGCAGCGGTTTGGGCGAACCCGGACGCAGATTGTATTTTCAACTTCCGTAGAGCATCGGCAGGTGCAGGTGCCGGATCGTCCGGTGGATGTCACCGCTGCAAAAAAGCGGATGTAAAAAATGGTTACTAAAAATTGCCAAAGGGAAACCGGGATGTAAGCAAATCGCTGGCATCCCGGTTCCCTGAATGTGTGCCTGGCGGCGCACGTTTCTAACCGGTGAAAGTCCGGAATCCGCCCGG
>JAJQCB010000033.1 GCA_021203005.1 Clostridiales bacterium
TCTGTCCAGCCTGCATCAGTAAGCATGGCATCTATGTAAAGCTTTCTTGTTTTATATTCTGTCAGATCAAGCGGCTTCGGCACATAAGTCTGTTGCTGTTCCTGTCTGCGAGCCGACAGTTCTTCCTTAAGAGACGCATTCTCTGCAATCAGCTTTTGCAGATCAAGTTCCTGCCTGGCTGATTTTTCCTGTTCTTTCGCCAGCTCTTCTCTGGTTGCATGAGCAGCCTCTTTCGAAGCCTTTGCATTCTCTATGCGCTCCGTTATCAGTCTTTGATTAAACGTTCTCTCTTCATACTGATCCGCGTAACAATAAGCAATATAGTCCAAATAAATAAAAAGATTCTCCAGGCAAAGCATCGCTTCATCCCGGCCTAACTTCTTATTACTGTGAGCCACATTATTTCCACATCTGCGAATGTAATCCATTCGCTTCCAAAGGTCTGGTCCTACAATTTGTCTATAATCCTCTGCATTCATCAGGCTATGAAGATTATCCTGGTAAGGCATCTCCAGTTCCTTATCAACGGAATACATCCACTTTACAGCAAATTCCATCGCTCTGCGGCTATTGATAATACTGGCTTCCGGATCCATAAGAATGATCTTTTCTGCTGATATAGCCACAGATGCAAAAGAAGAAAACTTAGATTCATTCTTTAAATAATCAAAATTCGTGACCAACACATTCACCTCCTCAAAAAGTAATCTTGCTTACTTATTCCAATCCAACTCAGGCATCACGTTGAGGATTTGCTGTTTCTCATGCGGCTGTAAATATACTTTATTCAACCTCCGTTTTGTGTATTGTAAATAACTCCCTTCTGTTTGAGCAATTAACAACGCCGTAAAAAATCTCTCCCAGCTGAAATAATCTTTGCTTTCGATATAATCCTGCGGATTATTTATAATCTCCCGGACATCCTTTATTAACCCCGATTTCAATATCATCCATTCAAAAGATTCCGGTAAATAAATCGTTATCTTCTGGTTTTGTCTTAATTTCAGTATGTTTTCAATTTCTGAACCAAAAGCCGCTCCATCTGCAATCAGCAAAATTGATTTCTCTCTATTTTCATAGACAGTGTTAAATACATTTGATTTTCCCTCAGAAGAAATACATTGAATCAAAAATTCATTGCAGACTCCCTTGAAAAAATCATACCCTGCATGAGAATCTTCTACGATTACAAGCTCCGGACGTTCAATTTTCTGAAGCAGCATACTGCGTCCATAAATCGGATAAAATTCACTATATAATCTTGTGGTTTGCTGATACTGATTTGATGCTGTATTTTTTATTCCATATACTTCTTTAATACTATATGGCAAGGCAGGAATAAAAGCGCGTGTGGCTAACACATAATAATTGTCCGTATTCTGTATCGCCTTTGCAAATTCTTTCGATTTTACAAACGTACCACCCTCATCAATAAAAACTATGCTGTCCGTAATACGCTGAAGGTTCCTCTCCCATTCATAATTTGAAATGACAACACATTTTTTTGAACAATGTATTTCAACACCACTATCAGCCCCCATTTGTTGAAAGCTTTCTATCATATCAATCAGCGTTGTTTTTCCTGTTGCACTATCGCCCTTAAGAATGGTGATGTTGCGATTTATGGTAAATTTATACTGAATTCTTGTATTTTTTACCAGTATATCTATACTCCCAATCATCCTTGTTCACCACCTTCTAACAGTCGACCAGCAACAGGCACCAGCTCCGCCATACTATGAACCACAGTCCCCGTATTTAAAATGCGAATATCAAATTTACCGGTTCCAAAATCCATAATATGATGAAGATTAATTGTAATATCTTTCTCTGAGTCTTTCGCAATTGCCAGAATCCACTTCGCACAATTATCTCCACAAGTAGAAGCGTTAAACACCTTTGTGTGATCGTTTCTGATCAATAATAAAGTCTTCGTCCCGCCAGCAAGCTTTGTCACTGGAATAACACCTAATACCTCCGTATCAACAGCGTAGGCACTTAATATGGTTCCTTTATCGATAGACTTGATAATATCCGCTGCCATAACATCATCCAGCCACGAATTCAAATATGTGTTGTCAAAATAAACGGATGTATTATAGATGGCGCCATCCAAATCTCCAAAGTAAATATTCAACATGCAATATACCCCCTTCCACAGAACAATTTTTTATTACGAATGAAATCAGTCTCATCTTTAGTCTCATTAGTTCCTGTCGTTACCATATTTCATTGCTTTTGCATAGTATCCGATTTATCAGAACCACCGCTCTATCTATATAAGATGTCAGGACATCATCAGAGAAAACTCCAGAATATCGTCTATCCCGCATCCAAGCGCCCCTGCAAGAGCGGATACATTCTGTACGGAGGCCTTGTTAATGCTCTTTGCTCCTGATTCATATTGCTGCAGGGTCCGCAGATTGACCCCTGATCTCCTGGAAAGCTCTGCCTGCGTCATGCCCACGCTTTTCCGTCTGGATTGTAGTCTTGTAGAGCCAGTTCTTTTGGCAAGGAGGGCATTCACAGTGTCCGTAAACTTTTCCTCCGCTGCTTCATGCAGTGTGGGATATAGTTTATAGATATCCTTCATGGAAATATAATCGTTGATGTCTCTGAATGACAGGCCGGTTTCCCACTGGTAAAATGCCAAAATCCAGCCGCACCAGTATTCGGCAGAACACTCGTATTCTGTCTTTGCATCGGGAAACGCCATGTTCTTTCCGGATCTGGAAATAACGGCCATTGCCAGTTCTGTGCCGGACATACCGACAATAATTCCGGGGCTGCCCTTGCCGAATCTGTCTCCATAGCCGCTTGCCAGGAACAAATCCATGAAATCATCCATATCCATCATACAGGCATTTGCCGCATAGTCAAAGGCTTCGCCGAGATTGCGCATCGCGTCATACAGATATTGTTCAGAGTAAGCGGGGATCATTGGCCTTCATCTCCTCTCTGAGAATATCCCGCATAAAAATGCCGTTTATATCGTCGGTCTCCAGAACCCGGTAGTAAGCTGTGCGGGCTTCCTCATCTCTTGTCTTACGCTTCTCATAATAAATTCGATTGTCTGCAAGCTCATAACTGCAGAAATGAATCGCATCGAAAGCCTTTGCGCTTTTCAGAACATACTGTTCTCCGAGTTTTCCGAGCCGCATGGCATAGTTAAGCTGGGACAGAGAAATCTCATTGGACAGGAAAGATCGTGCAAATGAAAAATAAGAATCGTCTGCCCGATATCCGATAATCAGATCATAAGAGCTATAATCCGGCATAAAGTTCTGAATCAGCCAGTCTCTGCCCCGTTTGGCAATGGGTGTGGAGAGACGTGCTTTTCTATTCTGAACGAGGATCGCAAGCCAGTTCAGGATCGTGAATTTATCGTCAGAGAGATTCAGAATGCGAAGATCATCCGTATTTAATGTGTAACGATTAGCATATCCATCCGTGTCTTCGCCGCAGGACCATTCTTTTGCCAGTTCCATATGCTCCGTGCAGTAAAAACCTCTCCCATAATCATTGTAGCTTTTCCCTTTACCAAACTCAGGTCGCTCAACGATCACAGGTGAACCGTGATATAAAATCATATTACCCATTTCCGCACCTCTATATACTTCTCTGGAGTTATCTCAATAATACTTCTGTAGAAGTATTATGTCAAGGGAAACAAACGCAGTTAATTTTCTGTCGTCTTTACGAGTTTTAAATTTACATGCCTTTTCAAAAACCACCATTATAGTATGCTCTCGCAATGAAATAGGATGGTTCATAAAATGCTCCGCAAGTATAATTATCCAGAGTTTCACACAATTCGTCATTGTATACCCGAATCAGACCGTCCACATAATTTTCCTCCGGCTGTAACGTCTGTAAAATCAATCGCTGATAGACCTTCCCCATCTGCGTGGGCATCGGGATAACTTTAACCAGTTCCGTATCCACGTCAAGAACATCGAAGCTTCCGGACTGCAATTCATAATCCTCTATCCATTCATCCTCAATTTTCAGCGGATTCTCGCAGTGCAATACATTCGCCAGACTGATCAGTCGCATCCACTCCAAGCGGTCAATTCTGTTTACAACGTAGCGGTTCCTCTGGTGAAGCCTGCGGGCAACCCTCTCTATCATATAACACAGAAAATACAGATCGTCCTCCGTTACTTCCTCATCTTCAAAATAAATATTTACCATAATAGAGACTCTCGTTCATCCAAAATACTGCTGCATCAATGATTTTTTCAGAATTTCCAGTTCGTCAAGGCTATGTTGTATTGCCAGTTTCGATTTGTCGGTCGCCCGCACGAAAGTGGCGAATTGCTCCTGCACCCGCATAGGGGGAAGATTTATCGGCATTGATTTTACATAGGAAACTGCAGCTATATTTTGAATTCCGCTACCCTTTGTTTCAAGATTGCCAATCGTCTCTTTCATATACGTCAGAAAAGCAATGGGGAGCATTTTACCATTCAAAGTGAATTTGCAAAGTGCCTGATTGATGATTCCTTTTTCACATCCCTGCGGTAACTGGTACAATTCGCCCATTGTTCCAGAACAGCTCATAATTATGTCCCCAGAACGACACTCGAATCTTCGCAGTTCATTAAACTTTTCCGCACTTACATAATATGTCCCTATGGTTGCAGATTTCTGTATTGCGTGCTTTTGTTCATATACCTTATATGTTGTATTATCCCGTTTTACAAAGAATTCCTTCTTTAACGCACTGCCAAATGGTCCTCTAACAATAGAAGAACACACATTCTCGACAGTAGTTTTCTCCCATCTGTAAGGATTGGTTTCAGGGTTGCCAAACATCTCGGTAAATCGGGAACGCACGAGTTCGTCGAGTCGAACGAGTTGCTCATTCCTTAATGCGATAGTGGCATCAATTTTTTCAAAAATCCTAGCAATTCTATCCTGTTCCATGCGATCAGGCACTCTGATCAGCTCTTTTTGATAGTCTTTAAAGTAAATATGTGGAATCGTTGCCCCACTAAAGTACTTTGCCAAGTCCATAACTGTAATTGCATAATACAAATATTTCGTTGAGATTCCCGAATCAGAATTCGGAATTAAATATTGCATGGTGCCAATCACGGAAGACTTTGCCGGAAGAAGCATTGCACGCCCAATTCCTGCGCCATCTTTCACAACAGCAATGTATTCTTTATCTTGATGGTAAAAATCAACATTCTTGATAAAGCCACTCGCTCCATAAATAGGATAACAGCCAGTATTACCATCCAAATCCTTCTGTGCAATATTTGATGAACCACGTGCACAAACTTCACCAAGAGTCATTATCTTCATGCTACTGCCTCCCCCGAAAATCGGGATTTCACCAACTCATCCCATTGGACAAGCTGTTCTTCCCGCAATGCAATTACCTTACTGATCTGATCCAGTTTTTCAACGGCATTTCGTTGAAAATCAAGGCTCGGCACCGTTATTTCCACATTACTCAGAGTAGCTTTATTTAGCGTCATCCCCATAACCGCCTTATTACTGCCTGCCGACCAGTCTTTGCCGCTGAACAGATAATACGCATATTCTGGAATAATCTGAAATTTTCCAGTTGGGATAAACGCCATGATTGCCTCATTTGTATAAGTCGGTTTTACCGTAATAGCCGTCTTTCCTATCGACAGTTTAAAGCTCATAATCACCGTATTTGCCGGTACGCTTTTTATACCTGATTCCCTGACCGCTGCATCCGAAATCGTTTCTTTGGTTTTTCCAACATATTTGTTGTATGTACCAAGATCTCCAATAGAAACCCAGTCATTATCGCCATTATTCCAGTACTCCGAAATATTTCTGGCAGGAGTCTTTCCCATTTGAAGCTCATAAATCTCTCCCAATTTTGCTCTCATAGCATCTTCCCCAATTCCCCTACTCATCCGCCTCATAATAATACGACTGCTCAATCCCCTTAAAAATCACGTCCCGGTCCTCTGTCCGCTCGGTCAGGTTAGGCCGGATCAGCGCCCGCAGTTCCAGATCATTGACGGGGCTTCTCTCCAGCGCCTGTAAATACTGCGTTTTGTCAATCTTCTCCCACTCGACAACCAGCCCGATATTCTTCTTCAGCATCGCATCCAGCCAGATGCGCATGCTCCTTCCATTCCCCTCCATGAAGGGATGCGCAATGTTCATCTCGACGTACTTTGCGATGATTTCCTCAAAGGTATTTTCCGGCATTTTTTCGACCGCATCCAGCACCGCCTGCAAATACATCACGTTTGCGAAACGAAAATTGCCTTTAGAAATATTCTGCTCACGATATTTTCCCGCAAAATCATACAGTCCATGGAACAGATAGAAATGAATTTCCGCCAGTCCTTTCGCCGTCCCTACCTCGATCTCCTTTATCCTGCCGCTCCGAAACAGTTCCTTTGCATTTTCCAGACTGATTCGATCCAGTTCCTTCATCGCAGCATCGCCTCCAATTCTTCCAGCTCTTTGGCGATTTCTTTATCCAAAGCCTTGATATTAGCCAGAATCTCTGATGTTGCCGGATATTCTACTTTTTCATATTCTACCTGCTTGTACTTATTGATAGACAGGTCATATCCATTATCCACGATTTCCTGTTTCGGAACCATAAAGGACTGTTCGGTACGCTTTCTATCCGTTTCCTGATCACGGTTCTTGAATCTTTCGATAATATCAGGGATATCGTTATCTGACACAACAGATCTCTTATCATCAAGACTGAATCCATCTGTCTTCATATCGTAGAACCACACATTGTCAGTTCCGCCGTGCTCTGTCTTCGTGAATACCAGGATAGCTGTGGATACACCTGCATATGGTTTAAACACACCGGAAGGCATAGAGATAACTGCCTCTAACCGCTGATTTTCTACGATTTCCTTTCTGATATCCTTATGAGCTTTTGATGATCCAAAAAGCACTCCATCCGGTACAATACAGGCACATCTTCCGCCAATTTTTAAGATACGCAGGAACAAAGCAAGGAATAACAATTCTGTTTTCTTTGTCTTGCACACCTTAAGCAGATCTCCCGAAACCGACTCTGCATCAAGGCTTCCCTTAAAAGGTGGATTGGCAAGTACTAATGAATACTTATCTTTATCCTGATTTTGATCAGAGAGACTGTCTCTATATTCGATAA
>JAJQCB010000125.1 GCA_021203005.1 Clostridiales bacterium
CATGGCATTATTTGAATCATACGAGAGACGAATCGACCAGATTAACGCTGTTTTAAATACATATGGCATCGCATCCATCGAGGAAGCGGAGAAGATCACAAAGGACGCCGGACTGGACGTTTACACGCAGATCAAAAATATCCAGCCGATCTGTTTTGAGAACGCCTGCTGGGCTTACACGGTAGGCGCTGCGATCGCGATCAAGAAAGGCTGCCGCAAGGCTTCTGATGCAGCTGCAGCGATCGGTGAGGGTCTGCAGTCCTTCTGTATCCCCGGTTCCGTGGCGGATCACCGAAAGGTAGGACTGGGACACGGCAACCTCGGCAAGATGTTGCTGGAAGAGGAGACCGAGTGCTTCTGTTTCCTGGCAGGACATGAGTCCTTTGCAGCGGCGGAGGGCGCCATCGGCATTGCTGAGAAGGCGAACAAAGTACGTCAGAAACCGCTTCGCGTTATCTTAAACGGTCTCGGAAAAGACGCGGCGCAGATTATCTCCCGCATCAACGGTTTTACCTATGTTGAGACAAAGTACGATTACAAAGAGGCAAAGCTGAATGTGATTTATGAAAAGCCGTATTCCACCGGACTGCGCGCGACTGTAAAATGCTACGGTTCCGACGATGTGCAGGAAGGCGTGGCGATCATGCATCACGAGAACGTCGGCGTTTCCATCACCGGCAACTCCACGAACCCGACCCGTTTCCAGCATCCGGTTGCAGGCACTTATAAGAAAGAGTGCATCGAGCTCGGCAAGAAATATTTCTCCGTGGCATCCGGCGGCGGCACAGGCCGTACTCTTCATCCGGACAACATGGCGGCAGGTCCGGCTTCCTATGGTATGACCGATACCCTTGGCCGTATGCATTCCGATGCGCAGTTTGCAGGTTCTTCTTCCGTTCCGGCTCATGTGGAGATGATGGGTCTGATCGGCGCAGGCAATAACCCGATGGTCGGCATGACTGTTGCGGTGGCTGTCTCCGTAGAGGAAGCAGCGAAAGCCGGGAAGTTCTAAATATACAAAATTTTTCCATATGTCAAAAACACTGAAAAGTGCCGCATTCTCAAGGTTTGCGGCACTTTTTTCACGTTCACGGAATTGGAATGAGAAACGCCGTGAGATGCCCTGAGAAGTCGTAAAATGTGCTCTACAGGTAACACATAGGTAACGTACTGGTAACACGCATTGGTAACACACAGGTAACAAAAGTTTTCTGTGATAGTATAGGAATGTATTACGATAGAAAAGGGTTTGCTTTCTTTTCCATAAAAAGAATTGAAGATAATCTTCATACATGTTATGATAAAAAACAGAGATATCAAATGGAAAGGACGTGATTATTGTGCCATTACCAAAAGAGCAGTTTTATACTACGGATGATATTTATCATTTGCCGGATGGTCAAAGAGCAGAACTGGTTGACGGTGTAATTTATGATATGGCTCCGCCAAACAGACGGCATCAGGATATTGCGGGAGCATTGTATCGTAAAATTGCAGATTATATTGACCGGAACAATGGCTCGTGCAGGACATATATTGCTCCGTTTGCGGTATTTCTTTTTGATGATGATAAAAATTACGTAGAACCGGATATAAGCGTTATTTGCAGCCCCAAAAAACTCACGGATCAGGGGTGTGTCGGTGCACCGGACTGGATTATAGAAGTTGTTTCACCGGGCAGTCGGCGTATGGATTATATGATCAAGTTGTTTAAATATCGCACTGCCGGAGTCCGGGAGTATTGGATTGTGGATCCGGAGAAGAATCGTATTCTGGTATATAATTTCGAATCAGAAGAAACAGGAGATTATAATTTTTCCGATGTGGTTGTATCAGGAATTTATCCTGATTTGAATATTGATTTTAAATTGCTTCGTTTTTAGAACGTTTTTGCAAATTTAAGGTCGTTAGAAAGAAAGGAGCGGTTTTTGTAAAATGTCAAACGCGTTAAATCTGGATACTGTTATCCTCTCGGAGGACGGAAAAAGTATCATCATTCTCGACCAGACTCTTCTGCCGAATGAGACGAAGTATCTTTCTCTCGACAAGGCTGAGGATATCTGGGAGGCAATCTATAAGCTTCGGGTAAGAGGAGCGCCGGCCATCGGCGTGACCGGTGGTTTTGCATATTATATTCTCTCATCTCAGCTGGAAACGGATGATATGGACGAGTTTGTTGCAAAATGCACGGAGATTATGGAATATATCAATTCGTCACGGCCGACCGCAGTGAATTTAAGCTGGGCTTTAAACCGGATGCACGCGGTTCTCTTAAGTGAAAAAGACGGCAGAACGGTGGCGGAGATGAAAGAACGGTTAAAAGAGGAGTCCATCGCAATCCGCAAGGAGGACATTCAGATCAGCCGCAACATCGGCGCTTACGGATATGAGCTTCTTGAAAAACTGGGGAAGGGCGTCGGCGTAATGACCCACTGCAATGCCGGGACACTGGCGACAGCAAAGTACGGAACTGCACTGGCTCCTGTCTATATTGCATTGGAGCATGGATGGGATCCGAAAAAGGATCTGCATGTGTACTGTGACGAGACGAGACCGTTGCTGCAGGGCGCAAGACTTTCCGCCTACGAGATGCAGACTGCCGGTGTGGATACTTATGTGCAGTGCGATAACATGGCGTCCTACACGATGAAATCAGGAAAAATCGGCATTATCTTTGTAGGATGTGACCGTGTAGCAGCCAACGGTGATTTCGCGAACAAGATCGGAACCAGCGGTGTCGCTATCATAGCGAAGCATTACGGGATTCCGTTTTATGTGTGCGCGCCATCCTCCACGATTGATATGACGCTGGAGTCCGGTGATGAGATTCACATTGAACAGCGCAAAGCGGAGGAAGTGACGGAGATGTGGTATGAGCAGCGCATGGCACCGGAGGGTGTGGGTGTTGTTAATCCGGCGTTTGACGTGACGGATCATAGTCTGGTCACCGGAATTATCACGGAAAAAGGCATCGCAACCGCGCCGTTTAAGGAATCCTTTGAAAAGATGGGAATCCGGCCGGTGGAGAAGTACGTTGACAAAAAAGCATGATAGATACGAAAAGAATCCCCGGTGAGATGGATCAATCTGGCCGGGGATTCCGTATTTTGCAAAATATTTTATCGGTTAGATATAAACTCTCTTCAATCACGCAGAATAAGATTATTGTTTGAATTACTTCATCAGAGCATCCATCAGGAGAGCATAGACTTCAGCGCTTTCCTGTTTCCAGTTTGCGCAGACAGCTTCCGCCTGCTGGCGGGTCTGAACCGCCAGGGTCAGATCAATAATCGGCGTTTCTTTTTCCTTTATCCGGCAACGGACCTGATAGCCGCTGCCGGCTGCCTTAAAGAAATCGGCGTATATGGCTGTCTCCTGTTTTAATTCGAAGCTGTGCTCCTGCAGATAGGAGAGAATATCCTCTTTGATCTCAGAGGATATTTTATCCTCAAAAAAACGAAGTGTCTGTACGCCCTCATCCGTAATGCGGTACCGTGTATTGCTGTGGGTAGACTCCGCTGTGATCAGATCGGAGGAGAGCAGGTCTGAGAGGGTCTGCTGCACTGTAAAATAATTCGTATAATCCTTTTCCAGTATGAAATTTGTAATCTGTGTGTTGGTCAGCGGGTATTCCACCTTATCCAGCATATACAGAATCATGATACGGTACATGGTATCCAGTTCAGCCATTCTGATCTCCTATCAACAATATTTTATTTGTTTATATTTGCCTTTACGGCAGCGGCGACCGCATCTGCCACGCGGGGGTCAAAAGCCTCCGGCAGAATATATTCGTCGTTTAATTCTTCGTCACTGATCAGTCCGGCGATAGCGTGCGCAGCGGCCAGCTTCATTTCCTCTGTAATCTGCTCGGCGCGTCCCTCCAGTGCTCCTTTAAAGATGCCGGGGAATGCGATGACGTTGTTTACCTGATTGGGAAAGTCACTGCGCCCTGTTCCGACCACTCTGGCTCCGGCGGCTTTTGCCAGATCCGGCATGATCTCGGGGGTCGGATTGGACATGGCAAAGATAATCGCGTCTTTATTCATGGATCTGACCATATCCTGGGATACGATGCCGGGAGCGGATACGCCGATAAAAATGTCCGCGCCGACCATGGCGTCCGCTAGGGTTCCCTTTTTATTTTCCAGGTTGGTAACCTTGCACATCTCGCGCTTGATCCAGTTTAAATTGTCATTGTCCCTGCTGACGATGCCCTTGCTGTCGCAGAGAATCGCATGCTTAAATCCGTATTTTAACAAAAGCTTCGTGATGGCGATTCCGGCGGAACCGGCGCCGTTGACCACAATGCGGCAGTCCTCTTTTTTCTTCCCGGTCACCTTTAGGGCGTTGATGATGCCGGCAAGAACAATGATGGCTGTACCGTGCTGGTCGTCGTGGAAGACCGGAATCTTCAGCATTGATTTTAAACGCTCCTCAATCTCAAAACAGCGCGGCGCGGAGATATCCTCCAGATTAATGCCGCCGAAAGTCGGAGCAATGGCAGCTACAGTCTGCACAATCTCATCGGTATCCTGGGTATCAAGAACAATGGGAACCGCATTGACGCCGCTGAATTCTTTGAAAAGGACACATTTCCCTTCCATGACCGGCATAGCGGCAAGGGCACCGATATTTCCAAGACCAAGTACGGCACTGCCGTCTGAGACGACTGCTACCGTGTTTGCTTTCATTGTATAGGTGTAAGCGGCCTCAGGGTCTTTGGCGATTACGCGGCAGGGCTCCGCAACGCCGGGGGTGTAGGCGATGGAAAGATCTTCGCGGGTGTTGACCGGGGCTTTGGGAACTGTGTTTAATTTTCCTCCCCACTCTTTATGTAAAAGTAACGCTTTTTCATTTAAATCCATGGTAAATAACTCCTTTCAAGATAACAGTATGATGATACCTGCGGATTGCTCCGTAAAACTCACAGCTATGCATAAGTTCGATCACGGAAATCAGAGATTTCCTATCTCACTTATTCCGCAATCCTAAAAAAACTCGGAATCCGCTTATTTTTCCCTGAAAAGCGGTCAAAATAGCTACTTCCTCGTGTTTTGGCGGGTGCCAAAGTCATGAATCGGACCGCAAGCGCTCCATTCATGACCTTTTCACCCTGGTATCATCATATCATTGATAAATTCACAAATCAAGAGAATTAGGGCTATCATTTTTCGGGGGAATGTTGTATAATGCTTTCAGTGAGTGTCTCAGACTGTCTCACATACGTCAATTCTTGGTAACTGCCGGAGCTTGGAGCAGTTACATTTCTGACAGGAACCCCCTTAAATATATGTGATACACGTAAGCAATAAACTGGAGGTAGGAATGAGAGAAAAATATGAAAGTCTTTCACTGGCTGTTTTGAAAGATCTTGCGAAAGCGCGCGGTATGAAGCGGATTTCCACTTTAAAAAAGGGGGAACTGATCGAGCGTATGCTTTTACAGGACGAGCAGGATGCGCAGGCGGCGAAGGAAAAAGAAGAACAGGCAGCGGCACAGAATGCGCAGAATCCTGAGGAAGAAAGTCGGGCAGAAGAAGAGACCGGTATGAAAAATGTCGATGATATTCCGCTCGAAGAGCAGAAACCGGAGAAAAAGAACTATGTTTCGAATGAGAAACGCTATCATGAGAAAAAGGATGGCGGTGAACAGGAGAGTGAAGAGAAAGCGCCGGATGCCGGACAGCACCAGGGTAGAAAAACGGATGCTGTGAATGAAGAACAGAGATGGTCGAAGAAAACAGGAGCAGCGGGCGGATTTCAGAGAAAAGACGGCGATCAGCGGCAGAGAATGTCCAGGGATGACAGGAGACATGCGCCGGTTCCCAGAGATGGCCGTCAGGAGGAAAGCAGGCAGAGAATGTCACGCCCGTCCGGCGGAAAAACAGAGGATTCCACCGATGAACGTCTCCGGACAATCGACGACCGGACCGTACAGAAGATGGAGACGGAGGGAATCTCCATGGCGGATCTGGACAGCGGAGAAAAAGCCGATGGCATTCTTGAAGTGATGCCGGACGGCTATGGATTTATCCGCTGTGAGAATTACCTTCCGGGAGACCAGGATGTGTACGTATCCCCTTCGCAGATCCGTCGATTTAAGTTAAAAACGGGAGATATTATTTCAGGCAACAAGAGAATCCGCTCCCAGGGGGAGAAGTTCTCTGCGTTATTGTATATTTCCACGGTGAACGGCATCAGTCCCTCCGTGGCGGCTCAGAGAACTCCGTTTGAGGATCTGACACCGATCTTCCCCAATGAACGGCTCCGGCTGGAGAGACCTGCGCAGGTGGGAACTGTGAGTTCCTCGCGGATGGCCATGCGTATTGTTGATCTGATTGCCCCGGTTGGTAAGGGGCAGCGCGGCATGATCGTGTCCCAGCCGAAAGCGGGTAAAACAACCCTTTTAAAAGAGATTGCCACTTCTATTAAGGCGAATAACCCGGATATGCACCTGATCATTCTTCTGATTGACGAGCGCCCGGAGGAAGTGACAGATATTAAGGAGGCGATCGAGGGGGAGAATGTGGAAGTAATCTACTCCACCTTTGATGAGCTTCCGGAGCATCACAAGCGTGTTTCTGAGATGGTGATTGAGCGGGCAAAACGTCTTGTGGAGCACAAGAAGGACGTGATGATTCTTCTGGACAGTATTACCCGACTCGCCCGGGCATACAACCTGGTGGTTCCGCCCAGCGGACGTACGCTTTCCGGCGGTCTGGATCCCGCGGCGCTGCACATGCCGAAACGGTTTTTCGGCGCGGCGAGAAACATGCGCGAGGGCGGCAGCCTGACGATTCTTGCCACCGCTCTGGTGGATACCGGCAGCCGGATGGACGATGTTGTCTATGAGGAGTTTAAAGGCACCGGCAACATGGAGCTGATTCTCGATCGGAAGTTATCAGAAAAGCGTATTTTCCCGGCGATTGACATCGTAAAATCCGGCACCCGCAGAGAGGATCTGCTGTTGAATCACGATGAAAAGGAAGCCGTGGATATTATGCGGAGATCATTGAATGGCATGAAAACCGATGAGGCCGTGGAATCGATTTTGCGGATGTTTTTAAAGACCAGAAGCAACCGGGAATTTATCAGTCAGGTCCGGCACAGAAAATTTTTCTGAGCTGATGTGAAAAATGATATTGCATTATAAAAATCCGCGTGCTATAATACATGCGTTGTGTATTAACAAGTTTATTGTGCTTCGACAGGCCGACGGCAGAGGCACAAAGAAATTTGGTATGAGAGGTGAATCAGATGAGAGCAGATATACATCCGGATTATTATCAGGCGACCGTGACCTGCAACTGCGGCAACACATTTGTGACAGGTTCCACGAAGAAGGACATTCACGTTGAGATTTGTTCTAAGTGCCATCCGTTCTACACAGGCCAGCAGAAGGCTGCACAGGCCCGCGGACGTATTGATAAGTTCAATCGTAAGTACGGTCTTACAAAATAGCAGGTGTATGGAAAAGCAAGCCTCCGGTCATATTTTCGGATGGCAGTTTCGTCATGGTTTTACAAGTCGAAGCTGCTATGCAGGAAGATATGGTTGGGGGCTCATTTTTACATACTTTGAGTTTTTTGAGGAGTTGTGTCTATATGAAATACTCAGGTATTGGCGGACAGTCTGTCATGGAAGGTGTCATGATGCGCAACGGAAAGAATTACGCTGTCGCCGTGAGAAAACCGGATCATGAGATTGAAGTGAAGGTGGAAAAAAACAAGGGTTCCCTGTTCAATGAGAGATGGAATAAGGTTCCGCTGGTCAGGGGAGTCTTAAGTTTTATCGATTCTCTTGTGCTTGGCATGTCCACGCTGATGTACTCCGCCTCTTTTTTTGAGGATGAGGAGGAAGAACAGCGGGAGAAAAAGAAAGAACAGGATCCGGATAAAGCGGAAAAGAAAGAAAAAGCCCTGATGGGAGGAACGGTAGCGTTTTCAATCATACTGGCTGTGGCAATTTTTATGCTTTTGCCGTACTATCTTTCCCAGCTTTTCCAGCGCTTTGTCACGGAGAACGCTGCCGCAACGGCGATTTTTGAGGGAGTTCTCCGCCTGGTTATATTTGTGGGATACATCGTTCTGATTTCCCGGATGGAAGATATCCAGAGGGTATTTATGTACCACGGCGCGGAGCACAAATGCATCAACTGCATTGAACACGGAATGGACCTGACGGTGGAGAATGTCAGAAAAAGTTCGAAAGAGCATAAGCGCTGCGGCACCAGCTTTCTGGTGTTTGTGATGGTGCTTACGATTATTTTATACCTGTTTATCCGCGTGGATTCCCATGTGATGCGCGTGGTGATCCGCCTTTTGCTGATTCCGGTGATTGCAGGAGTTTCCTATGAGTTTCTGCGGCTCGCAGGGAGGTCTGAAAATCGCATTGTTCAGATCTTAAGTAAGCCCGGGCTCTGGATGCAGCGCCTCACCGTGCGGGAGCCGGACGACGAGATGATCGAGGTGGGTATCGCCTCGGTGGAAGCAGTATTTGACTGGAGGACTTTTGTCGTGGAAGTCCGGTGTGAAGAAAATTCTGAAAATCCAGATGTCGCTGATCAATCCGCTTGAAAATGCGGCATTTCATTCCCGGGAACGGACAGGGCTGAGACAGGCAGAACGGAGAAGTTATGACATACAGGGACGCCAAAGGCAAGGCTGCCGCCAGACTGCGGGCTGCAGGCATTGAAAATGAGGCAGCGGAAAGTGCTTTTCTGCTTGAGTATGCATGCGGCGCAGATCTGAATTTTTACCTCCTCCACCAGGCGGAGGAGATGCCGCAGGAAAAGAAAAGTCATTTTTTTCAAATAGTTGAAAAACGCTGTAAACGTATTCCGCTCCAGCATCTGACCGGTGTGCAGGAGTTTATGGGACTGCCGTTTTTTGTGAATGAGCATGTGCTGATTCCCCGCCAGGATACGGAGCTGCTGGTGGAGGAGGCTGTGAGAGTTCTGCGCGAAGAGCTGGATGATAGTATTTTTTCGTCGCCGAATCCGGACATATCGTCAGTGTCAGGAAACTATGTACAGGAAGAATATCCGATTAGTAAACTTCAGGACTTTCATATTCTGGACCTGTGTACCGGGTCCGGATGCATCGCAATCAGTCTGAAGTCCTTTTTCCGGCATGCATTTGTCTGCGGAACAGATATTTCCGCTGAGGCTCTTGAAATAGCAAACATAAATGCAGTGGCCAATCATACGGGAATAACTTTTATTGAGAGCGATCTCTTTTCGAAGGTTTCCGGAAAGTTCCATATGATCGTTTCCAATCCGCCCTATATTCCCAGCGCGGAGATTCCGGCACTGATGCCGGAGGTGAGGGATCATGAGCCGCATCTGGCGCTCGACGGAGATCGGGATGGACTTGCTTTTTACCGCAGAATCACAGCGGAATGTCCGGATTATCTGCTTCCTGGCGGCTATCTGCTTTTCGAGATCGGATATGACCAGGGTGAGGCGGTAGCCGCTCTGATGCGCGAAAAGGGGTTCGAGGATATTGAGGTAATACAGGATCTGGCCGGACTGGACCGCGTGGTGAGGGGAAAGCTTCCCTACAATGAGGGAATCAAAGGTCCTCATTCTCAGATTTGATCAGTAACGAAATGAGATTATATATAGAATTGTAGATATTGAGGAGAGTTAGTTATGTTTGATAAATTAGAACACGCACTTCTTCGGTTTGAGGAGCTGTTGAACCTGCTCAGTGAACCGGATGTGGCAAGCGATACGAAACGGTTTCAGGCTTTGATGAAGGAGCAGGGGGAGCTTGCTCCCATTGTGGAAGCCTACAAAGAGTATAAAAAATGTAAAGAGAATATTGAGGACAGCCTTTCTATGCTGCAGGAAGAATCCGATGAGGAACTGCGGGAGCTGGCAAAGGAGGAATTGAACGAGTCAAAAGCCAAGGTGGAGGAACTGGAGCAGAAGCTGAAGATTCTTCTTCTCCCGAAAGACCCTAACGATTCCAAAAATGTTATTGTGGAAATCCGTGCCGGAGCCGGCGGAGATGAGGCGGCTCTGTTTGCGGCGGAGATTTACCGCATGTATGTCCACTATGCCGAATCCAGACACTGGAAAGTGGAGACGATGGATGTGGAGGAAATCGGCATCGGCGGCATGAAGTTTGTCAGCTTTATGGTCAGCGGCCAGGGAGCGTATTCGGTTCTGAAGTATGAATCCGGCGTGCACCGGGTGCAGCGCGTCCCGGAGACGGAGTCCGGCGGGCGAATCCACACGTCCACCATTACTGTGGCAATCATGCCGGAGGCTGAGGAAGTGGATGTGCAGATCGATATGAACGATTGCAAGTTTGATGTGTTCCGTGCATCCGGAAACGGCGGTCAGTGCGTCAACACGACAGATTCCGCTGTCCGGCTGACACACATTCCCACCGGGATTGTGATTTCCTGCCAGGATGAGAAATCACAGCTGAAAAATAAGGATAAAGCGCTGAAGGTGCTGCGCGCGAAGTTGTACGATCTGGAATGTCAGAAAGCCCATGATGCGGAGGCGGAAGCCAGAAGAAGCCAGGTGGGAACGGGCGACCGGTCGGAGAAAATCCGTACCTACAATTTCCCGCAGGGACGTGTCACGGATCATCGGATTAAGCTGACTTTGTATAAGCTTGACAGTATTATGAACGGAGATATTCAGGAGATCATTGACGCATTGATCGCGGCTGACCAGGCGGCAAAGCTGGCTAACATGAGTGAGAGTGAGTGAGGGTCAGACCCCGGTAAAAAACAATAAACTTTATAAAAAGAATATAAACTCACTTTTCTGTCCGGCGAAACCGGATTCCAGAAACATCTGCCTGTAAGTGATGTGGAGAATGAATGGGAAGATAGCAACAGGATAATAGGAGGGGGAATAAATTATGAGCACAATGAAAGAGAGAATGCACACAGGAGATTTATATCTTCCGGGGGACAAAGATATTCACATCGAGCAGACGAAATGTCAGGAGCGATTGTACGATTTTAACCAGACGCGGCCTTCGGAACTGGACCGCCGTCAGGCTATCATGAAGGATATGTTTGCGGAGATTGGGGACGGCTGCTATATCGAGCCGCCGCTCCACGCCAATTTTGGATGTAAATTTGTCCATTTCGGGAGCGGCATTTATGCCAATTATAATCTGACTCTCGTGGATGATACCCATATTTATGTAGGCGATGATGTGATGTTCGGACCGAATGTGACGCTGGCCACGGCAGGACACCCGATCTGCCCGGAACTGCGCGGAGGAGCTTATTTTCAGTATAATATGCCGATTCATATCGGGAAAAACTGCTGGCTCGGAGCCGGTGTGATCGTTATGCCAGGTGTGAGTATCGGAGAGAATACTGTGATTGGCGGCGGAAGCGTGGTGACAAAGGATATCCCTGCCAACGTCGTTGCGGTGGGGAATCCCTGCCGGGTTCTGCGCGAAATTAATGAGCACGACAGAGAATATTATTTTAAAGATCGGAAGATTGATTACGATAAGCTGTAAAGTGCCGCGCCAGGATCTGAGCCATGATCGTGATGTGCTTCTTCTCGAATTTCTTATAATCGAAGCGGCATTCCCCTTCCGGCAGAGCTTCGCACATTCCTTCCAGACGCTTGGAGAGCAGATAAGTCTTGATAATTTTCTGGTCGATCTCCCAACGCTGATAGCCGTCCCCGTAGGAGACTGATGGGTCATAATCCACCAGTTCCCTGCGGATGGATCGGATCATCTCGGCGAGATAGTCGATCTGTTTACCAAGACGGATGGGAAAGATCCACTTGTTTGCTGCAAGTGCGATCGCTGCACCGGCCAGTGTGTAGAGCAGACGCAGTCCGAGTATGAGTGAAATGTTCGCTTCCAGCGTGCTGATGGCCAGCGCTGAGCAGGTGATATACGCCACGGTAGGACCGTATCCGTTTGCACCGTAAATCATAAAATTCGCAATTGTCATAATCGCCACTCTGGCGTAAAATCCGTCAAACAGAGAAAAGAGAACCAGACAGATGACAATGCCTGCGATGGTTCCGCCCACGCGCTGGCGGATGCGCTGTCTGGTATGATCCGTAAACGGGATCATCATAAAAAAGACCGAGATAACCAGCCAGTAAGCATTCGGCAGGGAGGAAGACCACGCGAACGCCAGGCACGGAGTCAGTGTAATCACCTGCCGCAGAGCAAAGCGAAGCCGGAAGCTGCGGATGTCCGGCTTTTTTAAGCGGAAATTGAGCCGGTGGTAATCGGCAGTCGGTGTTACATTTTCAAACTGGTAGAGGAAATCCTGATATAGTTTTTCCGCAAGGGACAGATTCTCCCGGTTATCGGAATCCATCGTCAGGAAATTAAAAATCTGGAAAAAGAGGATAAAGCGGCAGTACCAGTTTGTCTTCCCCTTTGGGAAAATGCTGGCTCGGTTGTAGGCGTAGATTTCAGCGCTGGCTTTTTTATTGATGTCGCAGAGCGCATTGTGAAGCCGGTCAGCTTTCACGGTATGTTCTTCGCTGATAATATCGGCGTTGCCCGCAGGTATCGTTTGTGATGTGTATGCTTTGCATAAATTAAGCTGGTTTTCACAGATTCCGAACCCTTCCCGCAGATACCCCGGCAGCGGATTCTGTTTCCCTTTGATTCTGGTCAGTACAAAAGTGAATACAAATACCAGGACAAAGGTGGCGAGCAGCGCTGCTATGCGGTTCCCAAGGGCAGGAAGCGTATGGGCAGGCGCAATCTGAAAGAAGATAAGCGCCATGCCGGCCGGAAAATAATTGTTCGGGTTGTACTCGTCAATGAGGATATAGGCGATCCAGAACAGTCCAAGCACATTGATCAGAATGCACAGCGGCAGATTCATGACTGCGAGAAAAGCCAGCACTGCCATCGCGAGGAAAATAGCAAAGTTCTTGATCATGCATTCGTAATGATTGCGCATGGTGCGGTAGCGCAGAAAAGAAAGCGTCGCAAAGGGACCGATCATGGTATTTTCTGAGCCGAAGAGATAGTAAGTCATAAAAAAGATCAGCGTGGCCATAATGGTGGGCGCGATCGCACCCTTTACCGTTGGTATCAGTTTTTTGTAATCGGGTTTTGTAAATTTATTCATATCAGCAGTATAGCAATAAATGTGGGTTTTCACAAGTTTTGATTCTTACTATTCGCAAAAACAGCTGTTTCAGGTCTGACGCAGCAAAAAACGCTTTCTGGAAAAAAAGAAGTGACCTATCCATAAAACTGTGCTATACTAAAACGTAATG
The DNA here is from genome assembly GCA_021203005.1 of Clostridiales bacterium. Classification (GTDB taxonomy): domain Bacteria; phylum Bacillota; class Clostridia; order Lachnospirales; family Lachnospiraceae; genus Eubacterium_I. The sequence goes on from JAJQCB010000125.1 coordinate 13,249, forward strand.
ATTTGACGAGTAATGGAAATTCCGGGAGGAGTTATATGAGAGTTGGCATGGGATATGATGTACACAGGCTTGTGGAAGGGAGAAAGCTGATTCTCGGCGGTGTGGAAGTACCGCACAGTCTGGGATTGCTGGGACATTCCGACGCGGATGTTCTTCTTCACGCGATTATGGATGCGCTTCTGGGGGCGGCGGCCCTGGGAGACATTGGAAAGCATTTTCCCGACACAGACGAGCAGTACAGGGGGATTTCCAGCCTTGAGCTTTTATCCCGGGTTGGGGAGCTTCTCGCACAGAAGAATTACGTGATTGAGAATATCGACGCCACGGTAATTGCCCAGCAGCCGAAGCTTCGGCCTTATATTTCCGGGATGGAAAGTAATATCGCAAAAGTGCTTGGGATAGAAGCCGGTCAGGTGAATGTCAAAGCGACGACGGAAGAACATCTCGGGTTTACCGGCAGAGAGGAAGGCATTGCGGCCAACGCAATCTGCCTGCTTTCTACGATTTATGAGAATAGTGTGACGGTCGCGGACAGTGAGAACGGGTGCGCCGGGTGCAGCGCCTGTGCGGCATCGGAACGGAGGACAGGTAAATGAATGAATTTGAGGATATCATCCGTAAATTTCAGGTTGAGGGAGAGATTACGGAGGTCAGACCGTTGGGACATGGCAGTGTCAACCACACATATGAAATCCAGTGCGGCGGCGTGGCCTACGTGCTTCAGGAAATCAATCATATTGTATTCAAATATCCTGTCGAGGTGATGAACAATCTGTTCCTGGTGACAGAATATCTGAGAAACGTCATTATAAAAGAAGGGCGCGACCCGGATCGTGAGACGATCTCCTATATCCGGACGCGGGCAGGCAATCAGCTGCTCCAGACCGAGCGCGGCAGTTATTTCCGTCTCTACCGGATGATCTGCTGCGGGGAGGAGATGCAAAAGCCGGATTCTGTCCAGACAGCTTATGAGGCGGGGCGGATTCTGGGACAGTTTCACCGCCGCCTGCGGGATTTTGATACCAGACAGCTCTCTTTTACCATGCCGAAAGTCCATGATATGAAGAAAGTGATGAACTCCTTTGTGGCGGCAGTCCGGGCGGATATCTGTTTCCGTACGTCTGACTGCCAGGAACAGATCCAGTTTGTCCTGGAGCGTTCCAAAAAGCTATCGCTGATTATGGATGCGGTGCAGGCGGGAGAAATTCCGCTTCGTGTGACGCACAATGACACACATTACAGCAATATCCTTGTGGATCCCGACACAAAAAAAGCCATCTGTCTGATCGACCTGGATACGGTGATGCCCGGCGTCTCTATCCTGGATTTCGGCGATTCTGTCCGTGCGGCTGCCGCAACCTACGATGAGGATGAGCGGTCGGGAGATATTGAACTTGATCTTGAGATGTATCGTTTCCAGCTGCAGGGCTATGCCGATGAGATGGGCAGAGTGCTGACGGCTAAGGAAAAGGAACTGATCAACTATGCGGTCTGGCTGATGTGTCTGGAGCGGGGCATCCGTTATCTGACCGATTATTTAAACGGGGATCAGAACATCACGGATTTTTCTTGTGAACAGCAGAATCTGTACCGCGCGGTGAACCAGTTTTTCCTGGTCCTTGATATAGAAGAAAAAAAGGATGATATGCGGGAAATTTCGGAATCTGTCTTCCAGAGGAACTAAAAAAATGCAGCAGAAAGGAACTGACTGATTATGAAGCTTTATAATACACTGACAAAACGGAAAGAAGACTTTGTCCCTCTCGAGGAGGGAAAAGTCAGCATGTATGTCTGCGGTCCTACCGTATATAATTATATCCACATCGGGAACGCGCGTCCGATGATTGTGTTTGACACGGTACGACGCTATCTTGAATATAAGGGATATGATGTAAATTATGTGTCGAATTTCACGGATGTGGATGACAAGATCATCAGAAAATCTGTGGAGGAGGGCGTCTCCGCGGAAGAGATATCCCGGCGCTACATCAAAGAGTGTCAGAAGGACATGGCGGATATGAATGTGAAGTCGGCCACGACCCATCCGCTGGCCACGCAGGAGATCGGCGGTATGCTGGATATGATCGGCACGCTGATCGAAAAGGGATATGCCTACGCGGCGGAGGATGGCACCGTGTACTACCGCACGCGGAATTTTAAGGGATACGGCAAGCTTTCCGGGAAGAATATCGATGACCTCCAGGCCGGACACCGCGACATTCAGGTGACCGGTGAGTTGAAGGAGGATCCGCTGGATTTTGTGCTCTGGAAGCCGAAGAAAGAGGGGGAGCCTTACTGGGAGTCTCCCTGGTGCGAGGGCCGTCCGGGCTGGCACATTGAGTGCTCTGTCATGGCAAAGAAATACCTCGGCGATGAGATTGACATTCATGCCGGCGGCGAGGATCTGATTTTTCCTCATCACGAAAATGAGATTGCCCAGAGCGAGGCGGCCAACGGCACGCAATTCGCAAAATACTGGATGCACAACGCATTTTTAAATATTGATAATAAAAAAATGTCCAAATCCCTGGGGAACTTTTTCACGGTCCGTGAGATCGGGGAAAAGTATGACCTCCAGGTACTGCGTTTCTTCATGCTTTCCGCTCATTACCGGAGCCCACTGAACTTCAGCGCGGATCTCATGGAGGCTGCGAAGAGCGGTCTGGACCGCATCGTGACGGCGGCGGAGAACTTAAAGCGTCTTTCCGCCCATGCTGCAGACGGAGCAATGACAGATGAGGAGCGGGAATTATACGCGCAGTCGGAACAGTTTGCGGAGAAGTTTGAGGCGGCCATGGACGACGATTTTAACACGGCTGATGCGGTCTCCGCCGTATTTGAGCTGGTAAAATTCTGTAACACGAATGCTTCCGCAGAGCATACAAAGGAGTATCTGGAAGCGCTGTCCGCGAGACTGGCGCAGCTCTGCAATGTCCTCGGCATTATCACGGAAAAAGAGGAAGAGGTGCTGGATGAGGAGATTGAAGCGCTGATTGCAGAGCGGCAGGCAGCCAGAAAAGCGAAAGACTTTGCACGTGCGGATGCAATCCGGGATCAGCTGTCCGGCATGGGGATTATTTTAAAGGATACCAGAGAGGGAGTTACCTGGAAGAGAGCGTAACTGCATATAATGATGAGGATGTCGGATTAAGAAATTTCGGATTTCTATCGTCGATTCTTCACATGAGGAACTGTATGGAAGAAATATATGGAGATAATTCAGCACAAAACCAGCTTTTTTCGGAGGAAGGTGCTGAAAAAAACGAAAAACAGAATATGGCTGGCTTTTTCTCTGAGATTACACGCCATTTCCATATCAAAGATCCGAACATCCGCACCTACTCGCCTCTGACGCTGGCTTATATCGGAGATGGAATCTATGACCTGGTGATCCGCTCCATCGTGGTGGGCCGGGGCAATACCAGAGCCAGCCAGCTGCATCAGCACACCAGCCATCTGGTGAAAGCGCATTCCCAGTCGCAGATGATGGAGTATCTGCTGCCGGAACTGACCGAAGAGGAGGCGGATTATTACCGCCGGGGAAGGAATGCCAAATCACCGACTATGGCGAAAAATGCGACGGTAAGTGATTACCGCCGGGCTACCGGATTTGAGGCGCTGATGGGTTACCTGTACCTGACAGATCAGACACAGCGGCTGCTGTATCTGGTTGACCTGGGGCTGGCGGGACTGAAACAAGAAGAATTGATGTGAGCAAAAAATAAAGGTCAGAATGCAAAATATGGATGTTCAGAATTTTACGATAGAGGGAAGGAACGCGGTGCTGGAAGCGTTGCGCTCCGGCAAAACGATTGATAAGCTGTTTGTCCTGGACGGATGCCAGGACGGACCGGTCCGCACGATCGTCCGCGAAGCGAAAAAGAGCGGCAGCTTAATCAGCTTTGTGTCAAAAGAGCGGCTGGATCAGCTCTCTGAGACAAAGAAACACCAGGGGGTCATTGCGTATGCTGCCGCATATTCCTACGCGACAGTGGATGAGATCCTTCAGAAAGCAGAAGAAAAGGGAGAACCACCGTTTCTGATTTTACTGGACGGCATAGAGGATCCCCACAACCTCGGCGCGATCATCCGCACGGCCAACCTGGCCGGCGCTCACGGCGTGATCATACCGAAGCGCCGCGCGGTTGGCTTGACGGCAACCGTGGCAAAAACCTCTGCCGGAGCGCTGAATTACACGCCGGTAGCGAAGGTGACCAATCTGTCCGCTGCGATGAAAGAGCTGAAAGAAAAAGGACTCTGGTTTGTCTGTGCGGATATGCAGGGCGAAGTAATGTACCGGCAGAATCTGACAGGCCCCATCGGGCTGGTGATCGGAAACGAGGGCGACGGCGTCAGCAAACTGGTCCGTGAAAACTGTGACTTCATGGCATCGATTCCCATGTACGGGGAGATTGACTCCCTTAATGCTTCCGTGGCGGCCGGGGTGATGGCCTATGAGGTTGTCAGACAGCGGATATCGAAAGCGAATCAATAAAGGTTTTTGCCGTCTTAATGTGATAAGGGTTTAAGGGCTCATTTTTGAGATAATGGGAACAATGAAAATGGTATTTGTCTCAGAATTATGAAGCACAACCGGGTAAAAAGAGTGAATTATGACGCAGTATGAGAATCTGAGCGATGCCCGGCTGGTCCGGGAGCTCCGGGGCGGGGATACCCAGGTGATGGATTTCCTGCTGGAAAAATATAAATATCTTGTCCGGAGGAAAGCAAATCCTCTTTTTCTCTTCGGCGGTGATACGGACGACCTGATCCAGGAGGGAATGATCGGTCTGTTCAAAGCCATCCGGGATTATGACGAGAGCGCGGGCAGTTTTTACCATTTTGCCGAGTTGTGCATTAACAGACAGATTTACACGGCAATTGAGTCGGCGGCGAGGAAAAAACATGGGCCGCTGAATTCTTATGTTCCGCTCTCCGATGGGGAACCCGATCGGGAAGAATCTTATGTGCAGGCGGTTGCACCGGCTTATGTGCAGAGTCCGGAACAGCTGATTGTCGACCAGGAGAGCGTGGACCATTTTTTTGCAAAGATTCAGGATCAGCTGAGCGGGATGGAGCAAACCGTGCTTGACTATTATCTGGAGGGGATGAATTACCGGCAGATTGCAGAAAAAATGGAGAAGCCGCCGAAATCGATTGACAATGCGCTGCAGCGGATCCGGGCAAAGGTGCAGGGGTTACTGGATTAGTATTACATAGCATGAAACAGGCTGACGGATACACAGATCAGAGGAAACTGCATAGAATAAGAAAAAAGGGTTTTTATCTATGCGGTTCTGCGAATTTTCAAAAAAAGAAGTTGTTAACATCTCCGATGGAAAGTGCCTGGGCTGTACCGGCGATCTGCTGTTTGACGAATGCCATGGACGGATTCAGGCTCTTGTCATCCGGGGACCGGCCAGGTGGTTCGGCTGTTTTGGCTGTGACAGTGAATATATCGTGGACTGGGACCGGATTGTCCGCATCGGGCCGGACGTGATTCTGGTGGAAGTCTGTCCAGATAAAATATTAAAAAAGCGATAGCAGGAGGAAGACATCATGAAGTGCCCTTATTGCAGCAGTGATAATACACGGGTGATTGATTCCAGACCGGCGGATGACAACACTGCGATCCGCCGCAGGAGAAATTGTGACGATTGCGGGAAGCGCTTTACCACCTTTGAAAAGGTAGAGACGATTCCTTTGATGATTGTCAAAAAGGATAATACCAGAGAGCGGTATGACCGCACAAAGATTGAGGCCGGCGTTTTGCGCGCCTGCCACAAGCGTCCCATCTCCGCCGAACAGATTAAGACTTTGGTGGATGAGGTGGAGACGGAGATTTACAGCAGTGCAGACCGGGAGATTCCGAGCAGTGTGATCGGGGAACTGGTGATGGACAAGCTGAAAGATCTGGAAGCGGTGGCCTATGTTCGTTTTGCCTCTGTGTACCGGGAATTTAAAGATGTGAATACATTTGTAAATGAATTGAAGAAAATGCTGAATAACGAGGAGAAGTAGGGAATGTTTCAGAAGTTTTACCCGGATCTCTATGTGGATTCAGCCTATCAGATTGATTATGACAGACTCTACGCAGACGGTTATCGCGGGCTGATTTTTGATATCGACAATACGCTGGTCACGCACGGAGCGCCCGCCGATGAAAAGGCGAAGGCGCTGTTTGCGCGTTTAAAGGAGATTGGTTTTTCCTGCTGCCTGCTCTCAAATAATAAAGAGCCCAGGGTCAAAATGTTCAATGATGAGGTTCATGTGCAGTATATTTATAACGCACACAAGCCATCTGTAACAGGGTACGAGCAGGCTATGCAGGTTATGGGTACGGATAAGAGCAATACCGTCTTTATCGGAGATCAGATTTTTACGGATATTTTCGGAGCCAATCGGACCGGTTTACCAACTATAATGGTGAAATATATTTACTGGAAAGAAGAAATTCAGATCATATTAAAGAGAAGGCTGGAAGCCATCGTTCTGCTTTGTTATCGCAGATACAGAAAACGGCACCGGACAAACACACATGCAATATTTTCAGATAAGGAAGAGTAACTAATGCTTGAGAAAATGAGAAATATTGTTGCAGATCAGTTGGATTTAGAGGTAGAAGAATCAGCAAATTAAAGTAAAATACGAGGAATTTTATGAAAAAACTTGCCTTAAGTGACGAAATATTACTGAATATAGAGAAACCCGCCCGTTACATCGGCAATGAGGTCAACATGGTGGTAAAAGACCCGGAAAAGGTAGATATCCGGACTGTTTTCTGCTTCCCGGATGTATACGATATCGGGATGTCCCATCTCGGAATGCAGATTCTTTGTCATCAGTTTAATCTGCGGGATGACGTCTACTGTGAACGGGTCTTTTCCCCCTGGCCGGATCTGCACCGGATCATGAAGGAACAGCAGATTCCGCTGTTTGCGTTGGAAACACAGGACCCGATCCGCGAATTCGACTGGGTTCTGATGACACTGCAGTATGAGATGTGTTACCCCAACATTCTGCAGATTCTGGATCTCGGACAGATTCCGTTTAAGAGCAGTGAGAGAAAAGAGTCCGACCCTGTTGTCATCGGCGGCGGTCCCTGTACCTACAATCCGGAACCGATCGCGGATTTTTTTGATATTATCTACATCGGCGAGGGTGAGACTGTATATGATGAGCTTCTGGACCTGTATAAGCATCATAAAAATAGCGGACATTACAGCAGAAGTGCTTTTTTGCGGGAGGCATCGCACATTCCGGGGCTATATGTGCCCTCACTCTATGAAGTGACGTACCATGAGGATGGAACGATCGCTTCTTTTTCTCCGCTGTATGAGGATGTTCCGCGGACGATTCAGAGACAGGTGGTGGAAGATCTCTCCGATGTGGTATATCCGGACAAGCCGCTGGTGCCGTTTATCAAGATCACGCAGGACCGCGTGGTGCTGGAGATTCAGCGGGGCTGTATCCGCGGCTGCCGCTTCTGTCAGGCCGGCATGATTTACCGTCCTCTGCGGGAACGCGATCTGGAATTCCTGAAAGAAAAAGCATATGCGATGCTGAAGGCGACCGGACAGGAGGAGATTTCCTTAAGTTCCTTAAGTTCCAGCGATTACTCCCAGCTGGAGGAGCTTTTAAACTATCTGATCGACGAGTTTAAAACACAGCATGTCAATATTTCGCTTCCATCCCTGCGGATTGATAACTTTTCCCTGGATGTGATGAGTAAGGTGCAGGATATCAAAAAAAGCAGTCTGACCTTTGCCCCGGAGGCGGGCTCCCAGCGGCTGCGGGATGTGATCAATAAGGGGCTGACCGAGGAAGATATTCTGCATGGCGCCGGCCTGGCTTTTGACGGCGGCTGGCAGAAGGTAAAGCTCTACTTTATGCTGGGGCAGCCCACGGAGACGGTGGAAGACATGCAGGCGATCGCTGAGCTGGCGGAAAAGATTGCGGAGCGTTACTATGAGATACCGAAAGAGCAGCGGCACGGCAAGTGCCAGATTACTGTGAGCACCTCCTTTTTTGTGCCGAAGCCGTTTACGCCGTTCCAGTGGACCCCGATCTGCACGAAGGAGGATTTCCTGGAGTGGGCTCACATCGTGAATGAATCAATCCGGTCGCAGCTGAACCGGAAGAGCATCCGGTACAACTGGCACGAGGCGGATGTGACGCTGATTGAGGGAATTCTGGCGCGGGGCGACCGCCGCCTTTCTGATGTGCTGATCCGCGTTTATGAAAAAGGCGGGATTTTTGCAGCCTGGTCTGATTTCTTTGAGGATGAAATGTGGCAGGAAGCGTTCCGTGAGACCGGAATTGACACGGATTTCTATACCGTGCGTGAGCGTGGGGAAGAAGAAGTTTTCCCCTGGGATTTTATCGATATCGGCGTGACGAAGCAGTTTTTGTGGAACGAATGGCAGAAAGCACAGCGCGAAGAGGTGACGCAAAACTGCAGGCAGCGCTGTTCGGGCTGCGGCGCAATGAAATACAAGGGAGGTGTGTGTTATGAGAATACGCATTAAGTTTCGCAAAAACGGGGCGATGCGTTTCATCGGCCACCTGGATATTATGCGTTTTTTTCAGAAAGCCATCCGCAGGGCCGGCATTGATGTGGCCTACTCGGAGGGATTCAGTCCGCACCAGATCATGTCCTTTGCAGCGCCGCTTGGCGTGGGAGTGACCAGCGACGGGGAATATCTGGATATTGAGGTGAACTCAACAAAATCCTCCTCGAAGTCCATGGAGGCGCTTAACGGTGCGATGGTAGAGGGGATGGAGGTCACTTCCTATGTGGCGCTGCGGCAAAACGCGAAGAAAGCGATGACCGCTGTGGCCGCGGCGGATTATATTGTGTATTTTAAAAAGCGGGAGGATTTTTTACAGGATGAGCTGCCCCGGATGATCCGGGAATACTATGAAAACAGGGATACAATCGAGATCACAAAACAGAGTAAGAAGAGCGAACGGGTGATTGACGTGAAGCCGCTGATCTATCGGTTTGAAGCGTATGCGGATACTTCAGAATTTATCCTGTCAGATCTGGGAGCCCGCCGCGGATTCCTCCTGCGGCTTTGCACCGGAAGTACGGATAATATCAAACCGGAGCTGGTGCTTCAGGATTTCTATACTTATTTTGGTAAGAAATATGACCCTTTTAACATGCAGATTCACCGGTTGGAAGTGTATGAGAGAGTCGGAGAAAAGCTGCTGCCCCTGGATGCGGCGGGAGATATTATCCTGTAAAATCTTTTGTTATCAAAATCATCTGTATAATAGAATCGGAAATATTATATTGTCAGGAAACGATTTTTGGGATTAAATAAATGGCAACAAAAATACTCATCACGAAAATGAATATTCACGGACAGGATTATCTCTTCAGTGGTCTGCTGGAGCAGGATCTTCTGGCGGAAGTGCGGCTGAAACGGCTCCCATCGGCGGCTGGCGGAGGCACAGAGGAGCCTGCTCTGGATAATATCTATGTGGGAAAAGTCCAGAACGTAGTTAAAAATCTGAACGCCGCGTTTGTCGAGGTGGCGCCGGGAATGGCCTGTTATCTTCCGCTGGAGCATGTGTCTGACCCGGTGTATGTGCGGCGCAATTCCGTAAAGAAGCATCCGGTGCAGGGTGATGAACTTCTGGTGCAGGTGCAGAGGGAGGCGGTAAAAACCAAAGCGCCTATGTTGTCGACAAATCTGAACCTGACAGGGCGTTACGTGGTTCTGACCTCAGAAAATAAAAAAATCGGAATTTCTTCCAGGCTGGACCGGCGGATCCGCACGCATTATCGGGAGCTGATTGAGCACTCGCTTTGTGACCGTTACGGAGTGATCGTGCGCACGAACGCGAAAAATGCTGCGGACGATGCGGTGATAAGCGAGATGCAGTCGCTGCAGCGTCGGATGGACGATATCATTTCTCATGCGGTAAACCGCACCTGCTATTCCTGTCTCTACCGTGCGTTGCCCGGCTATCTGTCTTTTTTGCAGAATACCCGCGCGGAGGAACTCGATGAGATTGTGACAGATCTTCCGGATATCTATGAAGCACTTTCTGCGTATTGTGACGACCGGGAGGATCTTGCTCAGATTCCGCGGCGTCTGTATGAGGATGACACGTATTCGCTCTCTGCACTTTACAATTTGAAGAAACAGATGGAGCGTGCATTTTGCAAAACGGTTTTCTTAAGATCGGGAGGCAGCATCGTCATTGAACCGACGGAGGCGATGACAGTGATTGATGTGAACACAGGAAAAAGCAATAGCGGCAAAGATCCGCAAAAACATTTTAAACAGGTAAATATGGAGGCGGCCCGTGAGATCGCGCACCAGATCCGCCTGCGCAATCTCTCCGGCATCATCATTGTAGATTTTATTGACCTGGTAAAGCAGGAGGATCAGGAAGAACTGCTTGGATTTTTGAGGAAACAGGTGCAATCGGATCCGATTCCGGTGCAGGTACATGATATCACACGCCTGAATCTGGTTGAGATGACGCGAAAAAAAGTGGAGAGATCGCTGGCGGAGCAGGTGGCTTGATGAAAACAGATTTGCGGAGAATATCTTATTATAATGTAAGATAGACGGATGATATCTCAATGCTGAGGCTAAGAAAATATGGCATATAAAAATAAGGGAAAAATAAAAACAGAAAATAATTTTGCAGATGTCGCCGTTATCGGCGCGGGCGCTTCCGGTCTGATGTCCGCCATCGCGGCCGCGCAAAACGGGGCGTCCGTCTCGGTGCTGGAGCACACTTCGGTTTCGGGGAAAAAGCTTTTGTCCACCGGAAATGGCCGTTGCAATTTTACAAATGGAATTCAGAACGAGAATTGTTACCGGGGGGACGCGCCTGAGTTTGTCATGGCATCCCTTGCTGAGTTTTCGGAAAAAGATGCCCTGCACTTTTTTGAAGGACTTGGTGTATATGCCGTATCAAAAAACGGTTATTATTATCCGCGCAGCGGTCAGGCGTCCGCTATACGGGATGCGTTAATTGCGGAGGCAAAACGCCGGAATATCCGTTTTTTTCATAAGACAGAAGTCACCGGAATCTGCAAAAAATCAGAGAAATTCTTTCAAATAGAGACAGAAAACGGTATAGTGTGTGCAAAATCCTGCATTCTGGCGGCCGGCGGCAGCGCCGCTCCCAAAACCGGAAGCGACGGCAGCGGATATGCACTGGCACGTTCCCTGGGGCATACGGTGAAAAAGCCTTTGCCGGCTCTTGTGCCCCTGCTTTTTACGGAACCCTGGCTGCCTGAGGTGGCCGGTGTGCGGGCGCAGGCCGGTATCCGCCTGCTGATTGAAGGGAAAACGGCTGCCTCCGATACCGGAGAACTACAGTTTACAAAAGAGGGGATTTCCGGTATTCCGACTTTTCAGGTCAGCCGTTTTGCATCCATCGCGTTAGATGAGGGGCGGAATGTAACAGCCCAGATTGATTTTTGGCCGGAATTTTCCGGGGAACAGCTGACGCAGATCCTGATCCGGCAGGCATCCGGTTCTTTTAAAACCTGGCAGCAGATACTAAGCGGTCTTGTGAATCAGAAAATCGCTTTCATGATTACGAAAGACCTGAAACCGGCAAATGTCCCGGTTTTTGAACTGTCGGAAAAGGGATTTAAAAAACAGCTTGATGTTATCGAGCGGCGCCTGAAAGAAACTGCGGTAAAGATTACAGCCGCCGGAACTTTCTCGCAGGCACAGGTTACCTGCGGCGGCGTGCCGCTGAAAGAAGTGGGAGCAGATATGCAGTCCAGGCTTGTTCCCGGTCTTTATTTTGCCGGCGAGATTCTGGATGTGGACGGAATCTGCGGCGGCTATAATCTGCAGTGGGCCTGGACCAGCGGATATCTGGCTGGTTCAAACGCGGGAAAAATGTTGATTTCATAAATGTGTTGTGATACACTTTCTGAATGAGCATAAATGGTGAACCGGCATGGTTCGGCATCAGTAAAGGCTTTTGACCCCAATAACATGTGATTCAGGCGTCAAAAGGATATAGAGGAGGAAAAGAGTCATGGCAGTACCTTATAACCACAAAGTAGTGGAACCGAAATGGCAGAAAGTCTGGGATGATGAAAAAGCTTTTGCCGCAACAGACGATTATACAAAGCCGAAATATTATGCGCTGGTTGAGTTTCCCTATCCCTCGGGACAGGGGCTTCATGTGGGGCATCCGAGACCTTATACCGCCCTGGATATTGTGGCCAGAAAGCGGAGAATGCAGGGATACAATGTTCTCTATCCGATGGGATGGGATGCATTCGGACTGCCGACAGAGAACTATGCGATCAAGAATAAGATTCATCCGGCTGTTGTGACGGAGAAAAATGTGGCCCGTTTTAAGGGGCAGCTCCATTCTCTGGGATATTCCTTTGACTGGGACCGGGAGATCAACACGACAGACCCGGAGTATTACAAATGGACGCAGTGGATTTTTCTGAAGCTGTTTAAAAAAGGGCTTGCCTACAAAAAAGAGATGCCGATCAACTGGTGTACTTCCTGTAAAGTCGGCCTGGCCAACGAGGAAGTTGTCAACGGCGTCTGCGAGCGCTGCGGTTCTCCTGTAGTCCGCAAGGTCAAGAGCGAGTGGATGTTAAAGATCACCGACTACGCAGATAAGCTGATCGACGGTCTGAAGGATGTAGATTACATTGAGCGCGTAAAGGTTTCCCAGAAGAACTGGATCGGCCGTTCTACCGGAGCTGAGGTGGATTTCCCAATCAAAGGAAAAGAAGAGAAGCTGCGCATTTATACGACCCGGGCGGATACCTTGTTTGGTGTGACTTATATGGTGGTTTCCCCGGAGCACCCGTATCTGGATCAGTTTAAGGATGAGATTAAAAACTGGGCAGAAATCGAAGCTTACCGCGAGCAGGCGGCGAAAAAATCCGATTTTGAGCGCGCGGAGCTGGCGAAGGATAAGACCGGCGTGGCGATCGACGGTCTGACGGCGATCAATCCTGTCAATCAGGAGGAAGTGCCGATCTGGGTCTCCGATTATGTACTGATGAGCTACGGCACCGGCGCCATCATGGCGGTTCCGGCGCATGACAGCAGAGACTGGGAATTTGCGAAAAAGTTTGACCTCCCCATCGTGCAGGTTGTGGCGAAAAACGGGGAAGAGGTGGATGTCAATGAAGCCGCGTTCACCGATGTGGCGACCGGAATCCTGGTTAATTCCGGTTTCTTAAACGGGCTCGAGGTCCGCGATGCGAAGAATAAGATGATTTCGTATCTGGAGGAGAATGGCATCGGGACCGCAAAAGTAAATTATAAACTGCGCGACTGGGTGTTCTCCCGCCAGAGATACTGGGGAGAACCGATTCCGATTGTAAAATGTGAAAAATGCGGTTTTGTCCCTGTCGATGAGAGCGAGCTGCCCCTTCTTCTGCCGGAGGTGGAGAGCTATATGCCGACAGACAATGGCGAGTCGCCTCTTGCGGCGATGACGGACTGGGTAAATACGACCTGCCCCTGCTGCGGCGGACCGGCAAAGCGGGAGACGGACACCATGCCTCAGTGGGCCGGTTCCTCCTGGTACTTCCTTCGCTATACGGATCCGAAAAATAAGGAAGTGCTGGCAGGTAAAGAAGCTCTGGAATACTGGATGCCGGTGGACTGGTACAACGGCGGTATGGAACACACGACGCTTCATCTGCTTTACTCGAGATTCTGGCACAAGTTCCTTTACGATGAGGGGGTTGTCCCCTGCCCGGAGCCGTACCAGAAGCGGACTTCCCATGGTATGATTCTCGGTGAGAACGGGGAAAAAATGTCCAAGTCCCGCGGCAACGTGGTGAATCCGGATGATATTGTACGGGAGTACGGAGCAGATACCCTGCGTACCTATGAGATGTTCATCGGTGCCTTTGACCTGGCTGCTTCCTGGTCGGAGGATGGCGTAAAGGGATGCCGCCGGTTCCTGGAGCGTGTCTGGAGATTGCAGGATATCGTGACGGAGGAGACCGGGTACTCCAAAGATCTCGAGACAAAGATGCACCAGACGATTAAAAAGGTGTCGAATGACTTTGAAAATCTGAAATATAATACAGCAATCGCGGCGATGATGGCTCTCCTGAACGATTTTTATGCAAAAGGATCCATCACGAAGGATGAACTGAAAACACTGGTGATTCTTTTAAATCCTGTTGCTCCCCACGTAACAGAAGAAATCTGGAGCGCCATCGGCGGCGAGGGAAGGGTATACCAGCAGACCTGGCCGGAGTATGACGAGGCGAAGACGGTGGAGGCGACCGTGGAGATTGCGGTGCAGATCAACGGCAAGATGAGAGCCACCATCACGATCGCCAAGGATGAGGCGAAGGATGCGGTTCTTGCAAAGGCGAAGGAAGCGGTAGCCTCCAAGCTTACCGGTACAATCAAAAAGGAGATTTATGTACCCGGCAGGATTGTGAATATCGTCATGGGGAAATAGTCGTTTAGAAAAAAGGAGATTTCATGCGGGTTGATTTGTTTTCAATTGGAAATTTTACCATTCATACCTACGGCCTGATGATCGCCATCGGCATCATTCTGGCCGTGGTAATCGCGACAAAGCGGGCGGAACACCTTGATTTAAACGGAGAGGAGGCCATCAATCTGGCCATTATCTGTGTCGTCTTCGGATTCCTCGGGGCAAAAATTCTCTTTGTACTGGAGAATTTCCGGGCGTTTCTGGAACACCCGTTGTCAGTGCTGGGGTCCTCCGGTTTTGTCGTCTACGGCGGTATCGTGATTGGCATCGTCTGCGTATATATATATTGCAGGGCAATTAAAAAAATCAGTTTTTTCCGGTATACAGACCTCCTGTTTCCTTCTGTAGCTCTGGCGCAGGGATTTGGCCGGATCGGCTGTTTTTTTGCCGGTTGCTGCTATGGAAAAGAGACGGATGCCTGGTGGGGCGTCGTCTTCCCGGAAAACAGCTTTGCCCCGGCCGGAGTTGCGTTGATTCCCACACAGCTTATTTCCGCAGCGGGAGATTTCCTGATCTGTATCATTCTGCTGTTTTTCGCTAAAAAAGCGGAGAAAGTGGGGGATGTCTCCGCGCTCTATCTCCTGTTGTATGGGATCGGCCGCTTCAGTGTGGAGTTTCTGCGGCAGAATGAACAGGGCGGAATCGGTATGTTTACGACAGCACAGATTTTCTCCTTTGTGTTTATGGCAGTGTCTGTTTTGCTTTTTATCCGCAACCGGAAAAGCAGACACTCCGAGGATTACAGCCAGAAAGTATATTCCATCTGGCTATAGAGTTGCAGGAGGGTGGAAGCTATGGAAATCAAAGATAAAAAAGCCCTGATCGCGATGAGCGGCGGAGTTGACTCCAGCGTGGCAGCCTGCCTGATGAAAGAGTCCGGCTATGATTGTATCGGCGCCACCATGAAGCTCTTTAGCAATGAGGATGTAAGAGGGAACAGCTCATATCTCCCGGAGAATGTAAATGCATCGCGAAGTTACAGATGTTCTTCCCTGAATAATGTTGGCATATCGCGGGATCACAGTTGTTGTTCTCTGGAGGATGTGGAAGATGCGCGCAGTGTAGCCCGTTCGCTGGGAATGCCTTACTATGTGTTTAATTTTGCGGAGCGGTTTCGTGAGACAGTGATTGATGCCTTTGTCTCCGCCTATGAGAACGGGAGAACGCCGAATCCCTGCATCGACTGCAACCGCTATCTGAAATTCGAAAAATTGTTTTTGCGTGCGCGGGAGCTGTTCTGCGACTATGTGGTGACCGGTCACTACGCGCGCATTGAGCAGGAAGAAACAACCGGTCGCTTCCTGTTAAAAAAGGCGGTGGATGATACAAAAGATCAGAGTTATGTCCTCTACTCTCTGACACAGGAGCAGCTTGCTCATATTAAGTTCCCGCTTGGCGGTCTTCAAAAAACACAGGTCCGGCAGATTGCGGAAGAACATGGTTTTATTAACGCGAAAAAAGCGGACAGTCAGGATATCTGCTTTGTCCAGAACGGAAAGTACGGAGAGTTTATCGAGTCCTACACCGGCAGAGAGTATCTGCAAGGAAATTTTGTGGATCAGGATGGGAATATTCTGGGTCAGCATAACGGCATTATCCGCTACACAGTCGGCCAGCGAAAGGGACTGGGAATCGCACTTGGACAGCCCATGTATGTGAAAAAAATTGATCCGGCTGCAAATACCGTAACCCTGGGAACCAATGAGGAATTATTTACGACTGCACTGACCGCGAAAGATATCAACCTGATTTCTGCGGAATATCTGGATGCGCCCATGCGTGTCAAAGCGAAAGTCCGTTACCGTCACAAAGAGCAGTGGGCGACGGCGGAGCAATTGGATGAGGATACCCTGCGGGTAGTCTTTGACGAGCCGCAGCGGGCAATCACAGCCGGGCAGGCGGTGGTGCTGTATGACGGCGACGTGGTGGTCGGCGGGGGAACGATTGTTCATGCCGGCTAAAATCAGAACGAGGGGTGAACCGTATTGAACATCGCAGATAAGCTGGTTCGGGAGCACCGGCTCTCCGACACAGAATATGCAGAGCTGATAAGTAATTATGAAGACAAAGACCTCGCTAAGTATCTGGCTGATGAGGCAGTGCGAATCCGCAAAGAAATCTACGGTGATGCTGTCTATGCCCGGGGGCTGATTGAGTTTACGAACATCTGCAAAAATGACTGCCTCTACTGCGGCATCCGGAAAAGTAATCCCAACGCAGAGCGTTATCGCCTGACAAAGAAAGAAATCTTAAGCTGTTGTGACATTGGATATCAGCTCGGTTATCGCACCTTTGTTTTGCAGGGCGGCGAGGATGGTTATTATACGGACGAACGTCTTGCGGATATCGTGCGTACAATCAAAACCCGCTATCCGGACTGTGCATTGACGCTATCCGTTGGAGAGCGTTCTTTTGAAAGCTACCGGCTTCTTCGCGAAGCGGGAGCGGATCGATACCTGCTCCGCCATGAGACAGCCGATGCGGAGCATTACCGCCGGCTGCATCCGTCGGAGATGAGTCTGGAAAACCGGATGCAATGTCTGCGCGATCTGCGGACGCTGGGCTACCAGGCAGGCGCAGGTTTTATGGTGGGAAGCCCTTTTCAGACCATGGATTGTCTGGCGGAGGATCTCGTGTTTTTGCAGGAGTTTCAGCCGGAGATGGTGGGGATCGGACCGTTTATTCCTCACCATGATACGGAATTTGCTAAGGAACCTGCCGGAAGCGTGGAGCTTACCCTGTTTTTACTCTCGGTGATCCGGATTATGCTGCCGCATGTGCTGCTTCCCGCGACGACTGCGCTGGGAACCTTAAACCCGATCGGGCGCGAACGGGGTATGCTGGCAGGGGCCAATGTGGTGATGCCGAACCTTTCCCCGGTGGAAAACAGAAAACAGTACGAACTGTATGATAACAAGATCTGTACCGGGGAAGAAGCAGCGGAATGCCGCGGGTGTCTGGCAAACCGGATGAAATCGGTCGGTTTTACGCTGGTTACTGACCGTGGAGATTATCGATCATAAAATTAAGCGCATTATTCCCGGCCTAAATATCATGATGCGTTTTTATCCCGGCATTCCTCTGATGTGAACAGCAAAATATCTAACATAAATCATATCTTATAGCAGAGGCAGAATATAGCATAGAGAAGATCTAGTGAGAGAGGCAGAACATGAGTGAAAATTTAAATGCCAGAAAATCCATAGAAGATGCGGAAAATATTGTCAACCTGATTATGACAGATTATCAGAAAGGCCGCAATATTGACAAGAAGGATGATTTCTATGACCAGCCAAGCAAGGAAGTCATCATCGATATTGTGGAAAAGCTGATGAAAATTGTATATCCGGGCTATTTTCGCGACCGGGCTTACAAAAGCTACAATGCAGAAAATCATCTGGCGACGCTGATCGAGGATGTGATGTACCGGCTTCACAAACAGATCGTGCGGGTCGGAAAGTTTTCCCCCGGATACGAAAATGTCTGCAAAGAGAAAATAGAACATGAGGCATATCAGATCACGGTGGAATTTCTTCACCGGATTCCCATGATCCGGGAGTATCTGGAATCGGACCTGGAAGCAGCTCTGGAGGGCGACCCGGCAGCGCGCAATTATGACGAGATCATCCTGGCTTATCCGGGACTCTATGCAATCACGGTCAACCGTCTGGCACATGAACTTTTTCTCTTAAAGGTTCCGCTGATTCCGAGGATTATGACAGAGCACGCGCACAGCCTGACGGGGATTGACATCCATCCGGGAGCTACCATCGGACGGCACTTTTTCATCGATCACGGGACCGGCATCGTTGTAGGCGAGACGACGGTGATCGGTGACAATGTCAAGATTTATCAGGGTGTGACGCTCGGCGCATTGTCTACCAGAGGCGGTCAGAAATTGCGCAACGTGCGCCGTCATCCCACGATTGAGGACAATGTGACCATCTATTCCGGCGCTTCTGTCCTGGGCGGAGAGACGGTGATCGGCCGGGATTCTGTGATTGGCTCCAACGCGTTTATCACCAAATCCATCCCTGCCGGGACTCGGGTCAGCATCCGTCAGCAGGAGCTGCAGTTTTCCGGACAGAGAAAAAATGCGGAAAATGAATTTTCGGACGACACATGGTTTTACATCATCTGATGATACCAGGGTAAAAAAGTCTTGAACGGAACAATCCGTAGGTATCATCAGAATAATATCAGAATATAAACAGAAGGAACAAAAACAGATGGAAAAAAGAATCCGGGTCTCACAGGTGACGGTTCCTCTGAAGCATGAGGTCCGGCAGGCGGTGAAAAAAGCATGCCGGATGGCCGGTATCCGGGAATCAGACATCCTGCGCTATGAGATTGCGAAACAGTCTGTGGACGCCAGACATAAAGAAGATGTGAAATACAGCTACTCCCTGGATCTGATTCTGAACCGGGGAGTCCGTTATAAAAAGGATTCCCGTCATATCCGGGAAGTCGCCTGCACCTGCTATCACCCGGAAGCCACCGGAGATACACCGCTGCGGCATCCGGTCGCCGTGATCGGTTCCGGTCCGGCCGGGCTTTTCTGTGCCTGGCTTCTGGCGAAAAACGGATATCGTCCTCTTGTATTTGAGCGTGGAAAATGCGTGTCAGAACGGCAGCAGGATGTGGAAAAGTTCTGGGAAGGCGGCAAGCTGCTTCCTGATTCCAATGTTCAGTTCGGGGAAGGCGGAGCCGGGACTTTTTCCGACGGGAAGCTGAACACGCTTGTCAAAGATAAAAAAGGCCGGAATCGTTTTGTCCTGGAAACGTTTGTATCCTGCGGTGCGCCGGAGGATATTCTTTATATGGGAAAGCCGCACATTGGCACGGATATCCTTCGCACGGTTGTTTCCAATATGAGAAAAGAGATTATACGACTGGGCGGAAGTTTTTCTTTCTCGTCTAAGGTTACCGATGTTGAAATAACAGACGGGAAGCTGTCCGCATTGATTATAAACGACGAAAAACAGATTCCGGTGTCGGCAGCCGTTCTGGCGATCGGGCACAGTGCGCGGGATACTTTTTCCATTCTACGAGAACGTGCGGTATCCATGGAAGCGAAATCATTTGCGGTAGGCTTTCGCGTGGAGCATCCGCAGGACATGATTGATATCAGCCAGTACGGCAATGTGGCGGACCGGTCGGTTTTGCCGCCTGCTCCCTATAAGCTCACCTATCAGGCAGAGAACGGCCGGAGTGTTTACTCGTTTTGCATGTGTCCCGGCGGTTACGTGGTCAACGCATCCTCCGAAGAAGAGCATCTGGCAGTTAACGGTATGAGTTATCGCGCCAGAGACAGTAAAAACGCAAACAGCGCAGTGATCGTCTCCGTGACTCCCGAAGATTTTCCCAACCCGGATGATCCGCTCTCCGGCATTGCTTTCCAGAGAATGCTGGAGAGGAGGGCGTGGCAGGCCGGAAAAGGAAAAATCCCGCAGCAGAGATTTGATGATTTTGAGGCTGCCCGGCATGAGGACACGGAAGTGAATAATGTTCCCTTGTCCGGCGATAGGAGAGCGAATACGGAGGATTCTATGTGTAGCCATACGGATATAGAAGACTTCTCCTCCTGTGTCAAAGGAGCCTCCTTACAGGCTGACCTTAGTGGTATCCTGCCGGCTGACCTTCGCACCGCATTTATCGAGGGCATGCACGCCTTCGGGGAAAAAATCACCGGGTTTGACCGGCCGGACACAATTTTATCCGCAGTGGAGAGCCGGACCTCCTCCCCGGTCCGCATTGTGCGGGACGGGACGTTTCAGAGCAATATCCGCGGATTGTACCCCTGCGGAGAGGGGGCCGGGTATGCGGGCGGCATCACATCAGCGGCGATGGACGGTCTGAAGGTGGCCGAAGCGATTATGAGCCTGTATGCCCCTTCTGGTTACTATTCACAGCCGATAGAGACATAAACATAGACTCGTCGTGGCCCAGGCCACTCTCTCTTGCCACGATGTGGCAATTCACCTTGTGCTGGCACGTAAGAGACTGCGAATAGTAACCATCTGATGATTGTATTTTTATAAATTCGCTTGACAAAAACAGAATTTATGAAAAAATAAAGTTAAATTTATATTTTCATAAATTCCGAAGTTGCTGAGATTGCCCTGTAATACAACCATTCATGCAGACATTCAGACACCATGATAAACAGCCATAGAGGATAGATAAGGAATAGTTTATGGACAGAAAAAGTGTAGACATGGAGCAGATCACGCCCATGATGAGACAATATCTGGAGACGAAGGACGCCTACCCGGACTGTATTCTTTTTTTACCGTCTGGGTGATTTTTATGAGATGTTTTTTGACGACGCCGTTTTAGTCTCCCGGGAGCTGGAGCTGACGCTGACCGGCAAAAGCTGCGGTCTTAAAGAGCGTGCGCCCATGTGCGGCGTTCCTTTTCACGCGGTGGACGGATATCTGACCCGTCTTGTCTCTAAGGGCTACAAGGTGGCGATCTGTGAGCAGATGGAGGATCCGAAGGAGGCCAAGGGTCTCGTGAAGCGCGAAGTGGTGCGGATCGTTACGCCTGGAACGAATCTGGATACCGCTTCTCTGGATGAAAGTAAGAATAATTATATCATGAGTGTGGTTTATGTGGACGGGCGATATGGAATTTCCACCGCAGATGTGACCACCGGTGATTTTTTCGTGACAGAAGTAGATTCGGAGCGGAAGCTGCTGGATGAGATCGGCAAATATATGCCGTCTGAGATCATCTGCAACGAGACGTTCCTGATGAGCGGTCTGGATTTTGACGATCTGCGTCACCGCCTGTCGATCGCGGTTTATTCACTGGATGCCGCATTCTTTGATGATCAGACGGCGAAATCGACGCTGACAGAGCATTTTCATGTGGAGAGTCCGGAAATCCTGGGTCTCGGTAATTACGACTGCGGTATCATTGCGGCCGGTTCCCTCCTGCAGTATTTAACGGAGCTGCAAAAGACGTCGCTCTCCCATATGACGCATATCGAACCGTACACCACCGGAAAGTACATGATTCTGGATAACTCGACCCGGCGGAATCTGGAGCTGGTGGAGACTCTGCGGGAAAAGCAGAAGCGCGGTTCCCTCCTGTGGGTGCTGGATAAGACAAAGACCGCGATGGGGCACGGACGCTGCGCAGTTACATCGAGCAGCCGCTGATTGACAGGTCTGCCATTGAGGAGCGTCTGGATGCGGTGGCTGAGTTAAACGCGAATATGATCAACCGGGAGGAACTGCGGGAATACTTAAATCCCGTCTACGATCTGGAGCGGCTGATCAGCCGGGTCGTCTACCATACGGCAAATCCGCGGGATCTGATTGCCTTTAAGACTTCACTTCAGATGCTTCCTGCGATCAAAACGCTGATGAATGATTTTTCCTCCGATCTGCTCTGTAAACTAAACCGGGATCTGGATACACTGGATGATATCTGTGATCTGATTGAGCGTGCGATTGAGGATGATCCGCCTATCTCTGTGCGGGAAGGCGGCATGATCAAAGACGGATATAATCCGGAGGTTGACCGCCTCAGGAAAGCGAAGACGGAGGGGAAATCCTGGCTTGCAAAAGTGGAAGAGGAAGAGCGGGAAAAAACCGGCATCAAAAATCTGCGTATCCGGTTCAACAAGGTCTTCGGGTATTATCTGGAAGTGACTAACTCGTTTAAAGACCTGGTTCCGGATTATTATACAAGAAAACAGACACTGACCAACGCGGAGCGCTATATTACACCGGAATTAAAAGAGCTGGAGGAGACAATCCTGGGCGCGGAGGACAAACTGACTGCGCTGGAATACGATCTCTTCTGCCAGGTGCGCAGCGAGATTGCTGCACAGGTGGAGCGGATTCAGACCACGGCAAAGGCGGTGGCCGCGCTTGATGTCTTCGCATCGCTGGCAGCGGTGGCTTCCGCCAATAATTATGTCCGCCCGAAAATCAATGAGAAGGGTGTGCTGAAGATTAAAAACGGCCGCCATCCGGTGGTAGAGCGTATGATGAATAATGATATGTTCATCGCCAATGACACATTCCTGGACTGCAAAAACAACCGTATTTCAATCATCACCGGGCCGAACATGGCGGGGAAATCCACTTACATGCGGCAGAATGCGCTGATCGTTTTAATGGCGCAGATCGGTTCCTTTGTCCCGGCAGAGAAAGCGAATATCGGCATTGTGGACCGGATTTTCACCAGGGTCGGTGCCTCCGATGATCTGGCTTCCGGGCAGAACACGTTTATGGTGGAAATGACCGAGGTGGCAAACATTCTGCGGAATGCAACGGGGAGCAGTCTCCTGATTTTAGATGAGATCGGCCGCGGCACCAGCACGATCGACGGCCTGGCAATCGCCTGGGCGGTGGTGGAGCACATCAGCAACCCGAAAGTGCTGGGGGCAAAAACGCTGTTTGCCACGCATTATCATGAGCTGACTGAATTGGAAGGGAAGCTCTCCAATGTACATAATTATTGCATTGCCGTCAAGGAAAAAGGGGACGACATTGTGTTCCTGCGGAAAATTATTCCCGGCGGCGCGGATAAAAGCTACGGTATCCAGGTCGCTAAACTGGCCGGTCTGCCGAACATTGTCATTGACCGGGCGAAAGCAATCTGTGAGGAGCTGGAACAATCGAACTTAAATAATATCACGCGCAACCTGGATGTGGGAGCGCTGACGGATGCGGCGACGAGACGCAAACCGGACGATGTGGATCTGGCACAGATTTCTCTGTTTGATACAGTGAAGGACGATGATATTATAAAGGAGCTGTCGGAGATTGATCTGGCGCATATTACACCGTTTGACGCGATGAATAAGCTGTATGAGCTGCAGAATAAGGTCAGGAACCGGTGGTAGAGCCAGCTGACTTATAAGGGCGGAAGCTCAGGATGGCTTGGATATATTTCCAGGCAACCGGGGCAACGGATAGGAGGTTAATATGCCTAAAATTGAACTGCTCGATGAACAGACGATTGATAAGATTGCCGCCGGTGAGGTGGTGGAGCGGCCGTCCTCCGTGGTGAAAGAGCTGGTGGAGAACGCGATTGATGCGCGGGCCACGGCTGTCACGGTGGAGATCCGGGATGGCGGCACCACGCTGATCCGGATCACGGATAACGGATGCGGTATTGAGAAAGAGCAGATTCCCATTGCTTTTTTCCGCCATTCTACGAGTAAAATCCGAACAGTGGAAGATCTTATCACCATCTCTTCTCTCGGGTTTCGCGGTGAGGCGCTCTCGAGTATTGCCTCTGTTTCGCAGGTGGAGCTGATCACGAAGACGATGGAAAGCCTGACGGGCTGCCGTTACCTGATTGAGGGTGGGAAGGAGATCCTGCTGGAGGAAACCGGGGCGCCGGACGGCACGACCTTTCTCGTGAAAAATCTGTTTTACAATACGCCGGCCCGGAGGAAGTTTTTGAAATCTCCACAGACTGAAGCAGGGTATATCAGCGATATGATGGAGCGGATTGCGCTGTCTCACCCGGATATTTCGTTTAAATTTATCAACAACGGACAGATTCGCC
Source organism: Clostridiales bacterium (assembly GCA_021203005.1). Classification (GTDB taxonomy): domain Bacteria; phylum Bacillota; class Clostridia; order Lachnospirales; family Lachnospiraceae; genus Eubacterium_I. The sequence continues at coordinate 37,270 of JAJQCB010000125.1, forward strand.
TCCACACGTCCGGCAATTCCCGGCTGAAGGATATTATTTACCACATTTACGGGCGGGATATCGCCGCTAATCTGGTGGAAGTGAACGGTGAATTTGAAGGATTTTCGGTGTCCGGTTTCATCGGCAAACCGGTCGTTTCCCGGGGGAACCGCAACTTTGAGAGTTATTTTATCAATGGAAGATATATCAGAAGTAAGCTGATCGCGAAAGCCATTGAGGATGGTTATCACGGGTTTATGATGCAGCATAAATATCCGTTTACGGTGCTTTTGATCAGCGTCGACGGGAAGCTGGTAGATGTCAACGTACACCCGAACAAGATGGAACTGCGGTTTTCCGATGGGGAACAGCTGTACCGCAGCCTGTTTAACCTGATTCACAGCACATTAAAAAACCGGGAACTGATCACAGATGTCGGTCTGGAATCCGGGAAACGTGCAAATGCGAAGCCGACGTATGACAAGAATCAGATTCCCGAACCGTTTGAGAAGAATCGTCTCAGCCAGTTGAGAGAAGAGCAGGAAAAAAAGGAAAACGGCAAAAACTCTGCAGACTCTTGTCTTCCTGCAGCGGAAGCGCAAACGCCGGAAACTTCGATACAGCGGGAGATTCCGAGTGGTCAGAGTGTGAGAGAGCCGCTGCGGTATGGAAATTCTGCAGCACCGAATCAAGATAAAAACTCAGATGATACAGCCTCTCAAAGGAAGTCAGCCGGTGGAGAAAATCCGGAAGAACCGGAATCTTCGCAACAGCTGCAGCCGGTACAGCAGTCCCTGGCGGACTATGATCTCCCGGAGACCCGCCTGCTCTCCGAGGAGGCAAAGCCGAAGCACCGCATCATCGGCCAACTGTTTGACACTTACTGGCTGGTGGAATTCCAGGACCGCTTTTATATGATTGACCAACATGCGGCTCACGAAAAAATCCTGTTTGAGCAGATGATGCGGCGGTACCGTGAAAAAGAATTTACTTCCCAGATGATCAGCCCGCCGATTCTCCTTTCGCTGTCCATGCAGGAAGAAATGCTTTTAAAAAAATATATGGCGGAATTTGAAAAACTGGGATTTGTGATAGAGCCTTTCGGCGGGAAAGAGTACACAGTCAGTGCGGTACCGGCCGACCTTTACGGGCTGAATGCCCGGAACCTGTTGCTGGAACTGATCGATGATCTGAGTTCTGTTTCAGAAAAGGATACGCCGGAAATGGTTCTGGAAAAAATCGCCGGTATGTCCTGCAAGGCTGCCGTGAAGGGAAATAACCGCCTGTCCCGCGCGGAAGCGGAACAGCTGATCAATGATCTGCTTAAGCTGGAGAATCCCTATTTCTGCCCGCATGGCAGACCGGTTATTGTCTCCATGACAAAGTATGAGATTGAGAAAAAATTTAAGCGGATTGTGTAGCAGGAAAGGTTTTATCCTGATGGGAACATAACAATTACAGGAAGCCGGCAATATAATTTTTTATCTTTATGAAAGAATGTAACAATATGAAAAATAATACACAGAATGAAGTCCGGCTAAAGCCTGAGCAAAAACCTTTCGTTATCCTGACAGGTCCCACCGCTGTGGGAAAAACGGATTTATCCATCCGTCTGGCAAAAGCAATCAACGGAGCCGTGATTTCCGCGGATTCGATGCAGATTTACAGAGGTATGGATATCGGCTCGGCAAAAATCCGGCCGGAGGAGATGGATGGCGTTCTCCATTATCTGGTGGACATTCTGGATCCGTCAGAGGAGTTTCATGTGGTCCGCTTTCAGGAACTGGCGAAACAGGCGATGGAAGAAATCTATGCAAACGGGCAGATTCCCATTGTTGTGGGCGGTACCGGATTTTACATTCAGGCTCTGCTGTACGACATTGATTTTACCAGCCAGGACGAGGATACCGCCTTTCGCGCGTCGTATGAAAAGCTGGCTGCGGAAAAAGGGGCGCATTATCTCCATGAAAAACTCCGCGCAGTGGATCCTGTCTCGGCGGAAATCATTCACGAGAATAACGTAAAACGCGTCATCCGCGCGCTGGAATATTATGAAAAATCCGGTCAGCCGATTTCGGAACACAATGCCGCAGAAAGGAGAAAATCTTCTCCTTACAATTTTTGCTATTTTGTTCTGAATGACGACCGCGCCAGGATTTACGAGCGCATCGATCGGAGAGTGGATCAGATGCTGGAAAGCGGGCTGGTCGATGAAGTGAGAGCATTGCGGGAAAAAGGGTATCATAAGAACATGGTGGCCATGCAGGGGCTCGGCTACAAGGAAATTCTGTCCTGGCTGGACGGAGAGATCACTTATGAGGAAGCGGTCTATAAAATCAAGCGCGACACCCGGCATTTTGCAAAACGGCAGCTCACCTGGTTCCGACGGGAGAGGGATGTCATCTGGGTGGACAAATCTGCATATAGCAATGAAGAGGCTATGCTGGATTTCATTTTGCAGAGATTAAAGGAGGCAGATATATTTGTTTCACAATGCCTTTGATGGGAAGATATGATATAAGAGATAACGATTTTGGTTAAGCAATCGATAGTATCATATTCTGTTGACACATTAATCATGATAGGAACAGCCTGAGAGATCCATAGCTTTATCTTTTTTATAAAAATACAGGAGATGTGATGATACAATGAAAGATAAAATCAGAGAAAAATATAACGAACTCGGTATTTCACCGAAAGTCTATGATTTCGGTTCCCGGATAGAAGAATCCCTGAATGCTCGTTTTAACGAAATCGATGAGATGGTTGAATTCAATCAGATGAAAGTCATCCAGGCTATGCAGAAATGCCGCGTGAGCGCAGAGTGTTTCCAGTCGACATCCGGATATGGATATGACGATCACGGACGCGATACGCTGGAGGAGGTTTACGCTGCGTGCTTTGGCGGTGAGGCGGCTTTAGTGCGGCCTCAGATCACCTGCGGCACCCATGCCCTGGCTCTGGCGCTGATGTCAAACCTGCGCCCGGGAGATGAACTGCTCTCTCCCGTCGGGAAACCGTACGATACGCTGGAGGAAGTCATCGGTATCCGTCCGTCGCGGGGCTCTCTGGCGGAGTATGGCATCACTTACCGTCAGGTTGACCTCATAGACAACCGGGATTTTGACTATGAAGGAATCCGGAATGCCATCAACGACCGTACCCGGCTGGTTACCATCCAGCGCTCCAAAGGTTATCAGACCCGCCCCTCTTTCTCTGTGGAACAGATCGGTAAACTGATTTCTTTTGTAAAATCCATCAAACCGGATGTGATCTGTATGGTGGACAACTGCTACGGAGAATTTGTGGAGGAGCGAGAGCCGCTGGAAGTCGGCGCGGACATGATGGTGGGTTCTCTGATCAAAAATCTGGGCGGCGGACTTGCTCCGATCGGCGGATATATTGTCGGGCGGAAGGATTGTGTGGAAAACGCTGCCTGCCGGCTGACCGCACCGGGCCTCGGAAAGGAAGTCGGAGCCTCCCTGGGCGTAACCCGTTCCTTTTACCAGGGACTCTTTCAGGCTCCCACCGTCGTCGGCGGGGCGCTGAAAGGCGCGATTTTTGCGGCCAATATTTATGAAAAACTTGGATTCCCTGTTATTCCCAATGGGACGGAATCCAGACACGACATCATTCAGGCCGTCACCCTCGGCACGCCGGAGGGGGTCATCGCCTTTTGCCAGGGAATCCAGGCGGCGGCGCCGGTCGATTCCTATGTAATGCCGGAGCCCTGGGATATGCCCGGCTATGACAGCAAAGTTATCATGGCGGCGGGCGCTTTTGTCCAGGGTTCCTCCATCGAGCTGAGCGCCGACGCACCGATCAAGCCGCCCTACGCCGTATATTTCCAGGGGGGACTGACCTGGCAGCACGCGAAGCTGGGGATCCTTATGTCCCTGCAAAAACTTGTGGAAGCAGGAGAAGTTACTTTTTAAAGAAAAGTTCACTTTTTTGTGGTGTACATCGTATTTTTTTTGTGCTATGATGATATATGTCCGCAATGAGAGAGTAGACAGGACATATATGAAACAGACATTGACAATGAAAGAAATGCCGGACCGGGAGAAGCCCTATGAGAAATGTTTTCTTCAGGGAGCTTCCAGCCTGTCCGACGCGGAGCTGATCAGTGTGATTATCCGCACCGGAGCGGCCGGAGAGAAGAGTACCGATCTGGCCGCGCGGGTTCTGAATGCCGGACCGGACGGATTATTAAACCTGATCCGTCTCCCGATTGATGACCTCATGCAGATCCGGGGGATCGGCCGTGTAAAAGCGGTCCAGCTTAAATGCGCGGGGGAGCTTTCAAGAAGAATAGCGGCTGCCTCACGCCATATCAATCCGGTATTCGACGGACCTGAGGAGATCGCCGCTTATTATATGGAAAGGCTGCGTCATGAGACCCGGGAGTGCCTGATGCTCGCCATGTTTGACCGGAAAAATATGCTTCTGGGTGATGAAGTGATCTCGGTGGGCACATCCAACGCGTCTTTAATCTCGCCGGGAGAAGTGTACAAGACCGCGTTGCAAAGCAGGGCGGAGTTTATTGTCCTGCTGCATAACCATCCCAGCGGGAATCCGGAGCCGAGCCGGGAAGATTTGCAGGTTACTTTCCGTATCCGCCGGTGCGGGGAGCTTCTGGACATTCCTCTCATGGACCATATTATTATCGGAGATAATTGTTTTTTCAGCTTCCGGGCAGAGGGCGTTCTCGAAGAAGATGAGCTGAAAACCAGGACTACATTATAATTATTCATAACCAGGCTCTGAATAATATCACACACAGGAAAGGGAGAGTAAGATGGCAAACGTTTACGGCGTTGATCTGGGGACATGCAACCTGAAAATATACAACAAACATACGAACAAAATCATAAAAGAAAAAAATACCATAGCTATTATCAACAAAAATCAATTATATGCATACGGTGACAACGCATACGCCATGTATGAAAAAGCACCGGATAGCATACAGGTTTCGTTTCCGGTAGTAAATGGAGTGATTGCAGATTATAATAATGTCGAGATTATGATCCAGGAATTGCTGGAGAAGACATCGAAGGGTCATGTGCGCGGCTCTGAGTTTATTGTCGCAGTGCCTACGGATATCACGGAAGTGGAAAAGAAAGCATTTTTCGACCTGTTTTTTAAGAGCAAGATGAAGCCGAAATCCGTGCTGCTCTGTGACAAGCCGATTGCTGACGCGGTAGGCCTCGGACTTGACGTCAATCAGCCTACCGGCATTATGGTGGTGGATATGGGCGCGGATACGACAGAAATCTCTGTGATTTCCCTCGGCGGACTGGTTTTAAGCGATTTGCTTCATTTCGGAGGCAATCGTCTCGACGAGTCCATTATCTCCTATATCAAAAAATCGTTCAATCTGGTGATCGGGCAGAAGACAGCCATGCAGCTCAAGGAAGAGATCGGCAGCGCTTCCCCGGATATGGAGAGGGAACTGACCATAGTAGGTCTGGATGTCGTGAGCGGTCTGCCCATTGAGGTCAGGATTGACTCATCGATTGTCTATGAGGCCATGAAAGACAGCCTTGCCTCAATCTGCAATTCCATTAAAATGATATTGGAGAAGACGCCGCCGGAGCTTGCCAGGGATATCATTCATTCCGGCATTTATCTGACCGGGGGCGGTTCAAAAGTTGCGAACCTGGACAAACTGTTTACTGATATTACAAATATTTCTGTAAACACCTGTGAGGATCCGGATGAGACCGTGGTTCGCGGCCTGAGCCTGGTCGTGACCAACGATAAGTTTAAGCATCTGGCCTACAGCATGCGGACGAGAATTTTCAGATGATGAGGCTGTTTATCTATGAATCGTAAAAAGAAGAAAAAATTCCCGGCAAAGTACATTCTGCTGATCATGTCCATTTTCTGTCTGGTGATCATCGGATGCAGTGTAAAGCTTTCTTTTTCCGGGACTGCGGCAAATACCGTGATCGGCTATGTGATTATCCCCATGCAGAAAGGGATCAATCAGGTTGGTGCCTTTTTAAATGATATGAGAGACAACTTTGTATCAAAGCAGGAGCTGCAGGAGGAGAATGAGGCGTTGGAAGAACAGGTGGCCAGCCTGCAGGAGGAGCTGAATCAGGTACAGATTGACCGTGAGGAACTGGAGCAGCTCCAGGAGCTTTATGACATGGATCAGACCTGGTCGGATTATGATAAAGTGGCTGCCAGTGTAATCGGCAAGGACAGCGGAAACTGGTTTTCCACGTTTCTTATAGATAAGGGTACCAACGACGGTGTTTCGGAGGGCATGAATGTCATTGCTGACGGCGGACTTGTAGGCATTGTCACAGATGTTGGCCCGAACTACGCGACCATCCGCTCCATTATTGACGATAGCAGCAATGTAAGCTGCAAGGATCTTTCCACCGGTGACCTTATGATTGTGAGTGGCGACCTTCAGTCCATGAATGAGGCCGGACTGATTACTTTTTCAGATCTGAACGACACAGATGATGAAGCCGTGGTGGGAGATCAGATAGTAACATCGAATATCAGCGATCTATATTTGCCGGATATACCGGTCGGATATGTCACGGAGCTGTCTTTGGATTCGAATAATCTGACAAAATCCGGTACGATCGCGACGATTGTTGATTTCCAGCATCTGGAAAAAGTCTTTGTCATACTGGAGACAAAGGAATCAATAACTGAAAATGAGGGGGAGTAGGCTATGAGGAGAAAACTTGTGATCGCAGTCA
>JAJQCB010000163.1 GCA_021203005.1 Clostridiales bacterium
GGCGATTGTGTAATTTACGTCATCAGACGCACTTCGCAGCAAGTGCGAAGTAATGTCCTGGATAATTAAAAAATCTACTATATATTTTTTCTCATCCATGCTATTATGATAGCATAAAAAGGAGATGGTGCGCTGATACGACGCGCGGAGGCTTACAATTTATGCCGCCAACAAAAAGGCGGCGGAATGGAGATTATTATGAATCGCAACATAAAAGAACTGGTACAGCAAATGACCCTGGAAGAAAAAGCCGGCATGTGCTCCGGCCTCGATTTCTGGCACTTAAAAGGTGTGGAGCGGCTCGGCATCCCGAGCGTGATGGTCAGCGACGGACCTCACGGGCTGCGCAAACAGGACGACCAGGCTGACCACCTCGGCATCAACGACAGCATCAAAGCCGTCTGCTTCCCTCCGGCTGTTTTAAGTGCCTGTTCGTTTGACCGGGAGCTCCTGACGGAAATGGGAACCGCCATCGGCAAAGAAGCCCAGGCTACAGACCTCTCCGTGGTACTCGGACCCGCCGTGAACATCAAGCGCTCCCCGCTCTGCGGACGAAACTTTGAATATTATTCGGAGGATCCTTATCTGGCAGGCGAGATCGCGGCAGCTTTTATAAACGGCGTGCAATCCCAACATGTCGGAACCTCCATCAAACACTTTGCCGCAAATAATCAGGAATATAATCGCATGAGCGCTTCTTCTGAGGTTGATGAGCGCACCCTGCGTGAAATCTACCTTCCCGCCTTTGAAACAGCGGTCAAAAAAGCACAGCCTTACACGGTTATGTGCTCCTACAACCGCCTGAACGGCACCTATGCTTCCGAAAATCCCTGGCTTCTGACCGACGTACTCCGCGGGGAATGGGGATTTGAAGGCTATGTCATGTCCGACTGGGGCGCGGTAAATGACCGTGTCGCAGGCTTAAAGGCCGGTCTGGATCTGGAAATGCCCTCTTCCGGCGGCGTCAACGACCTGGAAATCATAAATGCTGTCAAAGACGGTTCTCTGGACGAGGCAGTTCTGGATCAGGCTGTGGAACGTATTCTCGCAATCGTTTACCGCTATCTGGACAACCGGCAGGAGGAAAGTCTGAATCTGGAAAGCGACCATGAGCTTGCATGCCATATTGCAGAAGAATCCATTGTACTGCTGAAAAACGAGGATCAGATCCTGCCGCTCTCCGGTCAGGAAAGCATCGCTTTTATCGGCGGCTTTGCAAAAACACCCCGCTTCCAGGGCGGCGGCAGTTCCCACATTAACTGCTTCCGCACCGACAGCGCCCTCGATATGGCTTCCGCAGCCGGGTATACCGTCACCTATGCACAGGGGTTCCCGACTGACCGCGACGTTTATGAGGAGGCCGCTGCCGCCGAGGCGCTTCAAATTGCCGCGTCAGCGGACAAGGTTGTCATCTTTGCCGGACTGCCGGACAGCTTCGAATCAGAGGGATACGACCGCTCGCACATGCGGCTGCCCGACTGTCAGAACCGCCTGATCAGCGAAATCCTGCAGGTACAGCCCAACACGATTGTCGTCCTCCACAACGGTTCCCCCGTGGAAATGCCCTGGCGCAACGGAGCAAAAGGAATCCTCGAAGCCTATCTGGGCGGACAGGCTATCGGCGGCGCCGTCATAAATATTTTATACGGAAACGTAAATCCTTCCGGAAAACTGGCGGAGACGATGCCAGTGAAACTTTCCGACAATCCGGCACACTTAAATTTCGGTGACGGGGATAAAGTTCATTATAATGAGGGTATTTTTGTCGGATACCGCTACTACGACGCAAAAGAGATGGAAGTGGCCTTTCCTTTCGGGCACGGCCTGTCCTACACAACATTCACCTACTCGAATCTTCGCGCAGACAAAAACACTTTGACGGACACCGATACGCTGACCGTCTCCGTGGACATCACAAACACCGGCGATCGGGCAGGCAAAGAAACCGTCCAGTTCTATGTCGGCGATCAGACCGGCTGCTGCCGCCGCCCGGAAAAAGAGCTGAAAGAATTCGAAAAGGTCTCCTTGCAGCCCGGTGAAACAAAAACGGTCAGCATCATCTTGGATGCCAGGAGCTTTGCATGGTACAACACAGCGTTGCATGACTGGTTTATCGGAAGCGGCACATACGAAATCCTCGTCGGCGCTTCCTCCCGCGATATACGGGAATCCATCGCGGTACAGATGAACAGCGCACAGCAGCTTCCTTTGCATGTCCATATGAACACCACGTTCGGAGAACTCTTAGGCCACCCGCGCACCCGCGAGTATGGGCTTGAGCTGAAAAAGAAAATGAACGCATTCTTCGGCGCACCGGAAGGGGAAGAAAGATCCGAGTCATCCAGCGAGGCGATCAGCGACGAAATGAATGACGCCATGGCGCTCTCCATGCCGCTGCGCAATGCGGTTACGTTCGGGCTTTGCACGAAAGAAGAATTGGCAGAAATGATAGACTCCATGAATCAGATGTAAATGCATAACGTCTGCATTTCAAATGAAATCTGTATATCATGTGCAAAAACGGCACATGATCGCATTTCGCCGCTCGCCGAATGCACCAGTGCATTCTTCTCGCTTGCGCTCATTATATCGTGATCACGAATCATGCGGAGACAGTGCCTGCATTGTCTCCGCCTTATTTTTGTTCCTGATGTTCTCCAGCTATATTCCGTTATTAATCAACAGGAAAACATTTACATAAGCAGGTAACCCATTCCTCCAGAGCTTCTTCATCAAATTCTTTCAGGGCAGTACTATATAGCGCAAACAGATCCGGATGTTCCGCTTTTAACCATTTCAGACTTTTCTTCGGACCGTAATAAGGTTGCCGGAAAATGTCGCATGCTATTTCCAGGCTATCTATCAGAAGCCAATGCCATCTGAAATACCCTTCTGCATCTCCTCTTTGTACACGCGAAAGCATTTTTTTACACCATTGTATTTCTTCCGCAACTTCTTCTCGCGTCTTGCATGGTCTGGTTTCCATAAACCTCAAAACCCTGTCCTTTAAATTCTGACCTGCTCCATCCGTATCCAGAATAATTTTTCCATCAAATATCTGTATAAAATCCTCAATATTGATTTCTCCGATTACCTGAGATAGCGGATAAATAAATATGTCCAGTACGATTCCGTCCACCACAGAACAGTCATGCTGTTTTTCTCCATCACTTACTATAAGCAAGGCGTCATAATCACTATTTTGATTATTGGTGCCGTTAGCGTATGAACCATAAGTTATGATAGCAAGCGGATGATATACTGTTGTCAGGTAAGAAATAATATTATTCATAAAAACGTCACCCATTTCAAGCTCCAGCTGTTCAAAATTATATGCCTATATATGCACCCTTGTCATTCTTATCTATTGCTAAGCATATTCCACAAGAATCTCATAGAAAAACTGAAAATTTCCAGGATCATAAATCTGCTTCTCCGTGCAAAATCGTTTCCATATTATCTACAATAAACTCCTGCGCCTGTCGATCATACAATACGAGAAAATACTCCGCACCATTAAAACTCACTCTTCTTTCCGCCCGGATGCCAATCTGAGTCCCTTTTTCTGCCGGCAGGGTCTGTGTCTTCCCGCTTTCCCGGTTCACTTTCTCCGTCAAAAATTCATTCTTTTTCAGCCACTGTACAATTGGTTTGTAGGAAAGTTTCTGGTACACAGTATCATCTACCGCCTCATTAATCTGTGCAACAATCTTTGAAATTGACTTGTCCTCCTGATAAATAAAGGCCGACAACGCCTCCGGCGGAAAAGCTGCTTTCTGGTTTTTTCTGGACTTACTGCCGATAAAACCTCCGTTCCTTCTGACTTCCTCCAACACTTCTTTTACAAAATACATGCAACGGATCACATTTGGATTATTCAGGACAGAATCTTCCTCCGCCGGTACATTATTCACCGGATTATTTCCGTCTGCGATCCTCTGCAGGTAAACAATCGCCATATCAAGTTTCTTCTGATCAAGCTGCTCCATAAAATTATCCCTCCCGATTTATGTTACTTTCACATTACAACTATGAAACTGATACTGTATAAATGAATCCCCGGCACATTTGGACGTTTTCGTTAAACCGTGATTTTCAGCCAGACAATTTTTTCCCCGTGCACGTTTGGGCGTTCCTATCTGGTATCATATCAAATCATCCGCCAGCTATCAAGAAAAGCCTCCGATCCCTTTGAAGTTTAATCCAAACAATACTCTTCTATGTTCCGCTCAATCATCAGCGTTTCTAACGGATATTGTGATGTCTCATATGTAATAATCAGTTCCCTGCCCAATATAATTCCGTTGCGCTGATACAATTCAATTTTCCTAAGTGCTCGCTCACAGTAGTCTTTTTGATCCATCATACCCAGATGCTCCCAGTATATCTCTTTCCTCTTCCTCACATTCAAAATCGTAAAATCCGGATAAACAGTTCCTATTCCGCGGAGTGCAACAGGCGCTTCATATCGATAGGAAATATTCTTCTGAAAAAGTGCATCCGCGATTATTTTCTCTGATTTTGAACGCACTCGTTCTCCCCTGTTGGTATACATTTCGACTGTTCCTGCCGCAAATAGCTTGCCTTCATATTCCACGCCATTCCATTGTTTTGCATATTCATTATCTGTAAAAATTCTCGAATGCACAATCTCTTTTCTGTAAGGGTTCAACATTTCGTAAATATGCTCCGCTTCCTGCTTTCCGTAAAGCTCTATCAATTTACGGACAAGAGCTATCCTTTTCTCCAGAGCCTTGAGCAACGCTATATCATAATCTTTTTGAGCAAGATCACGCACCAGCTTTTCGTCACTCTTTTTAATATACACTCCTCCAGACGTCTTACCATCTATAGCATGTTTTATATAAAAAGCTTCCGCCTCGCTTACATTCCGTCTTTGCTGTTTTAATTTTGATCCCTGACGATTTGATGGTCTATAATAATATTGCACATTCTGACCACTATGCGAAATCCTCAGCCTTCCTGCCGGTGCATTTTTTAATGAATTCCCAAGTAACACAATCATATCGCTTAAATTGTCTTTCTCATTTTGTAAAACTTCCAATAGCCCCATAATCAATACCTTCTTCTCCTGGATTTCTGAGCACTGCATTCATCTGTACTTGTATTTCCATGCAGGCTTCCCCTTATTTTTCCATCTTTTGCGTACACCAACGCACCCTCTACGGACTATACGCCCTTTTTATCGGTTTCGTCCGTATGTCATCGCTCTCTCTACGGACTGAATCGCCTTTTTTGCCGGTTTCGTCCGTACATCATCATATCCTCTACGGACTATTTCACTCTTTTTTCAGTTTCGTCCGTATGCTACCACATCCTTTACGGCCTTTTTCGCCCTCTTTATCGGTTTCGTCCGTACGCCGCCTCATCCTTTACGGACTTCTTCGTCCTCTTTATCGATTTCGTCCGTACAACGCTCCTGCTCTTGCGAGTGCCTTCGACTCTTCCCTATTTTTTATCCATATCCCCCACTTTTTTGGAATAACCTTTTAAATTTATCAGAGAATGATTTCTGAACTTTTTCTTTTCGTCACAGCGACGACAATTTCCTATGTATGTTGCGCATATTAAAATGTCACCATTATAAACACGGAATAAAAAACAGAATAATAATTTTATGAATAAGCAAAAAAATATATACTCAGATTTAACTTAAAATAAGCGATAAGTATGATACATGAATAAGTACGATACGTGATATATATGATACGTGATATGTATGATAAGGTGCCCGCACCGTCTCAAGTGCGGGCACCAACTGGGTAAACAAGAAATCACCCAAATGAATTCTAAAATATCAAATCAGTAATCAACCGCAAAGCCAAACTATTAGATATTCTCTACAATCATAACTCACAGTTTTTTGATTGCCTGATAATTCCGCCTGTGATTACTCGATGATGGTAGCAACACGGCCGGAACCAACGGTACGTCCACCCTCACGGATAGCGAAAGTAAGACCCTGCTCCATAGCGATCGGATGGATCAGCTCAATGCTCATCTCTACGTTATCGCCAGGCATGCACATCTCAGTGCCTTCCGGAAGATTGATCACGCCGGTAACGTCAGTTGTTCTGAAATAGAACTGCGGACGATAGTTGTTGAAGAACGGAGTATGACGGCCACCCTCGTCCTTGGTCAGAACATATACCTGCGCGGTAAACTTGGTATGGCATGTCACGCTGCCGGGTTTCGCGATAACCTGTCCACGCTCGATGTCGGTTCTCTTGATACCACGAAGCAGAGCTCCGATGTTGTCGCCGGCCTGAGCCTCGTCAAGCAGCTTACGGAACATCTCGATACCGGTAACGGTGGTCTTCTGGATGTCCTCTTTAATACCAACAATCTCAACTTCCTCGTTCAGATGAAGGGTACCACGCTCTACTCTGCCGGTAGCAACAGTACCACGGCCGGTGATGGTGAATACGTCCTCAACCGGCATCAGGAACGGCTGGTCAGTCGCACGCTGAGGATCCGGAATATACTCATCAACAGTGTCCATGAGCTCCATGATCTTGTCGCCCCACTCGCTCTGGGAATCTTCAAGAGCCTTCAGAGCAGAACCCTGGATAATCGGGCAATCAGTGAAACCATACTCTTCGAGCTGCTCGGTGATCTCCATCTCAACGAGCTCAAGCAGTTCCTCATCGTCTACCATGTCGCACTTGTTCATGAATACAACGATGTAGGGAACACCTACCTGACGGGACAGAAGGATGTGCTCTTTGGTCTGAGCCATAACACCATCAGTAGCAGCTACAACCAGGATAGCGCCGTCCATCTGAGCAGCACCGGTGATCATGTTCTTTACATAGTCAGCATGGCCAGGGCAGTCAACGTGTGCATAGTGACGCTTCTCAGTCTGATACTCTACGTGAGTGGTAGAAATTGTGATACCACGCTCTCTCTCTTCCGGAGCCTTGTCGATGTTATCGAACTCGGTGAACTCGTTGCCGGCAACTCTCTCAGCCAGAACTTTTGTGATAGCTGCGGTCAGAGTCGTCTTGCCATGGTCTTCATGACCGATGGTACCAATATTAAAATGGGGATTGGTTCTGTCAAATTTTGCTTT
>JAJQCB010000003.1 GCA_021203005.1 Clostridiales bacterium
CTCTATTGAAGCTTTTCGCGGATGTGTTCAACTTGCACTTGCAATTTTCGATTAATTAATAATGAACATTGTAATGGCCATTATTAGTGACCATTACAAGTGACCATTATAATGTTCATTATTAGTGACCATTATAATGGTCAGTCGTCTGTTCATTATAATGTGCAATGAAGTAAAAATACTTTTTCGGGCCTCCTGAACTGTAAATAATAAAACAGAGACGTGCGAATGGAAATATAATTAGATGAGCGGAATTTTTGAAAGACGTAAAAAAGAAAAAGAAATGTTAAGATAGAGGAGCTAAAAGTCCTTTCACAAAGGGAAGAACCCTTGATTGGTATCAGCATGTTGATCGGAATGGAGTCGCTGTAGAACCTATGAGGTTAAAAAAGGCTGCCTGACGCAATCACTATTGGCCAGGCAGTTCTATTTATCCGTATTATATTTTTTACATCGAATCTGGAGAGTTGCCTTTTACCGGAACGCTGGAATCGTACAGATCATCGGGGCAAACATCCTGACCGTCGGCCCATTCAACACTTAAACCGGCGACATGGACGGTGCGAAAATAATCCGGGTCCTTGAGTTTTCCGAACCAGTCTCCCTTGATCAGATTTCTTACATCGTATATCCGCTGCTCACCGTTGTCAAATGTAACCAGAAGCCGGTAATTTTCCAGAGTCTCAACTGAGGTTGCAGTTGGGCGCAGGGGTTTTGCTTTCACTAAGATTTTATATCCTGTTTTTATCTGTTCTGACAACGATAATAATTTTTCTGTGTTCTTTTTGAACTGCGGCATAAAATCGATGTTTGGGTCGTAAGCAAGATATAGACCGGTCAAGATCGCTTCCCAGATAATCTCCAAGGAATCGCTACTCGGATCGATATAATTTTCTACCTCATGCATAAACTTGGTCAGTTCCAGAAGAGTCCGCAGCCAAATGATGAAAAATTCATCATCTTCCGGTATTCCAATTTTCTTCAGCCAGCTACGCACGGTATGGGTTTCCGTACGATCCCCGCATTGTACATCGTGATAAATATAGAATATTTTCTCAGCATCAATTTGAATGTCTTTGTTTTCGGACGGTTCGCCCAGAAAGGCTCGTCCGATGGGATACAGTGCGCAGATTTCTGGTTTTGCATTGTGGATCTGGCATTTCCCATTTGAGAGAAATGGGCAGCGTTTCGTGTTATCCCGCGGATTCAGGCGTACAAGCGGGATTTTAGAATCATTTCCGATGTATACCTCGCAATATGTCCGTACCAGATCCTGTGGCGTCATCTTCAGTTCACGTGCCATTCTATAAATATCCCGGGGTACGAGAAGAACATCTTCTCTGTTTTTGCAGCATTTGCCGCACATGTCACAGTGAAATTGGAATTGATCATCCAAACCGATTTTCAGGCTATCTACGTTATCCAGGATATTTTTTAATTGTTCATCCATGACCTGTTTTGTACACCTCCTCAATCTTCGCCGGAACCTTTTTCCCAATAATAGGCATATAATTCCGGATTTATGGCAAAAACGCTCACAAGTTCTCGGGCATACATATTATTTGTATCAACAGAAAACAATCCCAGATAACGCGCTATATAGCTATCATCCATAATGTTGGAAAATAACTGTGACCAAGTTTCCTGGCGCATCACAATTCTGTGCGCATACTGCCTGATAATATATTTTATCCGGTCATTTTCATCCAGAACCGTGAATTCAGCAAGCCGAGATTCCGCAAATTTACCGATCTGTTTTATGTTGTGGATCAGTGCTTCGTCCAACTCAGGCATGACCGAATCTTCTACCGATGTCCAATAATAAAAATCATGCATATTTTCGATATCATAATGGGTTGCTTCTGTTTCTTCCTGAACCTGCGCATCGACATCATTAAAGATCTTGCTGACGAGTTTTTTCTTTTCGCTTTGGGCGGCGGCCTGAAGTTCTGAATCGAAGATAGCATCGACGTCAATCGTTTCGTCTGCTTCTTTTCTGCAGATCTCTTTCAATTGTTCGAGAGGTATGTAGTAGTCGATGTTATAGTTTTTTATTCCAGCGAACTGCGCGATGATTCTGGAAAATTGCATACTTACATCATCAGGAACATCCTGATCCGGCTTATTAAATTCTGTAAAATCATAGGTCATCTTTTCCTCGATGTGGATGTTCGAGTCAATGAGCTGTTTAACGAAAGTTTCCATAGGCAGTTGGGGTCCATCCGGATCTGCCACAGCCATATGGCATAATGATTGCATACTATGCCCGGTAGTCAGCCAACTTTTCATGACCTTGTGCAACGTATTTTGTGTTATTTCGCCCCGATAAAATTGATATTGCTCGTCCTCAGTAAATTGTTTTTCCACAAAGTTAACGTAGTCTTCGTCGCGGGGACCTTTATATAATTCAAAGAATAGGGAAAAAGCCGTACAGTTTGTACTTCTTTCAGCCATCTTTTTTACTGTTGCATAGAGCGATTCCAGAGAATAATTTACTGGGAGCTGCAGGGACTCCCCCAACACCTCTTCGGCGATTTTGATTGCTCTGCAGCATTGGGCATAAGTGATGTCGCCATACACCACTGCGGAATTCGGGAACCGGGCGCAAATCAGGCAGGCGATGGCCAATAGATAAATGTGCCCACGTTCTCCCTGCGTTTTACTTCCCCAGATCGCATCGGCATCATATTCGTCAGCAGGTTCATATTCATTATTGTCCAGGAGTAAGGAGAGAATATCTTCTGGATGCTGGTTTGATAACGATTTATAATCCTGCAACTTCGAGTACAGAACAAATTCTTCCATATTGTCGCCAGTTACCAAATCTCCGGTTGCAATCCAGGTGAGGCAACTTTTGCCGTCCCGACGGTCGATCTTTCGCGGAACCGCAGGGATGAGGGAATAATAGTCGTTTCCTTTGTAATGTTGCCGTTCGGTTTCTGCAAGCTGCCCGTAGTTGCTGATTTTCATTGCGTTTTCAAAGGTTTTTCCCATTTTTCCGGATCCATTTTTGACGTGTCCATTGCCATGTAAATAAAAACACCCATCTTCATCTTCTCCTTATCTTTGTTAAATATTTTTCAGTGCTTTCCTGATTGCGCTCTTCAACCGTAGGCCGTCTTTTAGGCCGGCGCGATAAAATACTTCACAGTCGTCGGCGTACAGATCATCGCGCGCTGTCTCGTAGAAGGCCATCAATTTTCGTTGATAGTCGTTTAAAGTATGTATCACCTTTTGATAGTTTACTTCGGCCTGTTTAAATTCTGCCGTCAGTTTTTTGGATCGCCTGGAATTGGTGTAGATATCCGGACGTTCCATCCGCACGTCTATCAACATTTCCAAAATCTTTCTGACATCTTTTTTAATGTCATGGTCTCCTCCTTTTGCCTGTTCAGTGAAGTTTCTACTGTAGCAATATAACACAAAAGGGTATATTTTGTAAAGCTATTGTATTATTTTTTGAAAAGTTGCGGTATTCTGGGATTTATGTTATGATTTTTCCAAATTTTGAAGAAGGTGAGACTGTGCACGAGGAAGATGGATGTTTGGAAAGATTAAAATTGGTTAGAAAGCAAACGGGTCTGTCACAGTCCTCATTTGCAAAAAAGCTAGGGCTGCGGCAGAGTACAATTTCCGCAATCGAGAGGGGCGTTCGCCCACTTAGCCAGCGATATGCAAAAATCATATGTTCCACTTTTGATATTAATGAACATTGGTTGTATACGGGGGACGGTGAAATGCTTATCCCGGATGCCGATCAATTTCTGGAAGTTTACCGTTGCCTGGCGCCTGCCTCGCAGAAATTCCTGCTGACAGTCGCCCAGGAATTATTGAAAACGGAACAGGAACTGCTTTCACCAGAGGAAGAAGGGCGTCCATAGGGGGAATAAGAACTGAAATAGTTCTTATTAATCCCACAGAGCCCAGAACCAGCGTGCAAATAATTCAAACGCCTGGTCTTTGCATTGGCATCTGTACTCATATAAGTGTTTATCCTCGTCCATAAATTTTTGGTGTATCTCTTGATATTCGGGAAGCTCATTCATAAAATGGATGGTTCCGTAAGGTTTCCCCTTTTCGTTTTCTGTTCGCAGCTTCTCGCCCCAGAAACCATATTTTTCCGAAAATTCTGAGGAGGCTTTCTGATATTCTTCTTCGTACGGGTTCTTTTTGCGGCAAGTGGATTCATCGGCTTCGCGGAACAAAAAAATCATTTTGTCGAGGATTTTATCCCATTCTTTGTGACAGGAATCATTGCGCAGGATGCCATTCTGATCGACATAGTCTTCACCACACTGTGCGGGGCTTCCATGTCGCGTATCCTTCAACTGCTGGATCATGTCGGGAACAACACTCAGAAACCATTCATCAATGTTCCATATATCTTTGTCGCAATACCCCCGTGTGATTCTTTGCACGCAACATTTCAGATCCCGAACGAAGATACCGGGAAGTTCCCATATCCGTCCCCGAAAGCAGTATCGGTAGGCGAAACCATTGAATACAGATTTCATCATTGCACCTCCATAGTCTTTTCCTAGAATAATGAAAATCCCCGTCGAGGACGAGGATCTCTTCAATCGGTTTATTTAAAATTCTGCCAAGGATCAACAGGTTATCCAGGCTGGGCAGGGACTTCCCTGCAAGCCATTTATAAATGGCCTGTGGGTTGGCAAATCCCATAGCTTCCTGAATGTCTTTCACAGTGTACCCCTTTTCCTGCAGGAGTGCATGGATTCTTTTCCCGGTTTGTTCCTGCTGGATGGATAAATATATTGGTTGCATCTGCATCTCCTCCCCGTGTTTTTTCGTAATTACCAAAAGCTACAGGAAATATACTATCACTGTTCCGCATGAAATGCCATCCTCTTATTATATTTTGTTGTAATAGTTTACGCGATATATTCGTAAGACTGATTATATATGAAGCAATGCGAGCTGTCATTCAACCTGTGGTTTAAAATCTCCTCCGGGTAAGCAATTGCCAGTTTACATACGAATTGTGCGAATAGTATTGACAATCGGCATCGGGATATGGAACAATTTGATTAATAAAAGATATGGAGAAATACATTGGGCGAAATTTTAAACGGTTTGAATAATGAACAGATTAGCGCGGTGA
The DNA here is from genome assembly GCA_021203005.1 of Clostridiales bacterium. Lineage (GTDB taxonomy): Bacteria > Bacillota > Clostridia > Lachnospirales > Lachnospiraceae > Eubacterium_I. The sequence goes on from JAJQCB010000003.1 coordinate 5,123, forward strand.
CCACGACAGAGGGTCATGTTCTGGTCATTGCAGGGGCAGGAACCGGTAAGACGAACACCTTGACCCGTAGGTATGCCTATATCGCTCAGGAACTTAGGGTGCCGACAGATAATATTTTGTGTATTACTTTTACTGCTGCAGCTGCGGAGGAGATGAAGCAGCGGATTGAATCCATGCTTGGTGATAAAGAAACTGGCTATATAGCCACTTTTCATGGTTTATGTGTCCAATTCCTCAGAGAAGAGCTGAAGGCAGGTCGTTTTAAAGACTTCCGTATCCTGGGGACAGATGAAATTCGGAATAAATTGAAGATTATCTGCAGAAAATTGGATATTACAGAGAGCGATTATCCCATGGAAGAGATAATACGTGATATTGTGGTCAGAAAGAGTGGGATGGAATATGTGCCATTGCTGCTGGATAGTTATAAATTAATGACTGAAAACGAGGAGGTACCCAGAGGGAAAAGAAAAGTGTTTTTAGGGTATCTGATAGAGCAAAGAAAAAGTTCCGGTTTAGATTTTGATGATTTGATCGCAATAAGCTTGTATGTCCTGAAGAAGAGGAAAGCTACCAGAGAAAAGTGGCAAAAGCGTATGCGATATGTCATGGTGGATGAGTTTCAGGACGTCAACGGCCAGCAATATGAGTTGGCGGAAATTCTCAGCGGATATCATCATAACCTGTTCGTTGTCGGGGATCCCGATCAAACCATTTACACCTGGCGTGGTGCTGACGTAAATCATATCCTGAATTTTAAAAATCGATATAAAGACACAAAAGAAATTATCCTGAACATGAATTACCGATCAACACAGCATATTTTGGATGCGGCTGATTCATTGATCAGAGTGAATAAAAACAGAATCGAAAAGAAATTGATTGCGGTCAGGGGTGAAGGCGCGCCCGTTAGTTATTACCATGCATATTCGTCGGAAGAAGAGGTGGAATGGATGGCAAAGGAAATCCAGAAACTTCATGAAGGTGGAAAAAATTATTCTGAGATAGCTGTCCTTTGTCGCCTGCATTCGACACTTGAGTCATACGAAGATACATTTACCGAATATGAGATTCCGTATACATTTAGCGATGGCCAGACGTTTTATGAACGAGGAGAGGTTCCCAACATGATTGCCTATCTGAAGATGATCGTGTATATGGACGATGAATCCTTTTTACGAGTGATAAACCTGCCGAGGCGTGGATTCGGGGATGCAAGGGTGAGGCGCATACAGAATTATGCGAATTCCCATGAGTGCAGTTTATATGACACATTGAAAAAAAGTCTGAACGATAAATGGATACAAAGCACGAAGGCAAAAGAGTTCGTTGATCTTATCGATAAATATCATGATCTTTATGTCGGACAGCGTCCGTCGGATATGTTGTCTGATGTATTGAAAGAAAGTGGTTATGAGGCATGGATCAAAAATAAAAAAGATAGTATATCTTTGCGTAGCCCGAAGAAACTTCGAGCGGATATTTTGCGGTTTGAAAAGCGTAATAAAAGTGAAGATGCGGTCGAAGAATATCTGCAGAACGTCGCACTGTACACTGGATCAAAGGAAGAAGATGCGGAAAGGGATGCCGTGAAAATGATGACGATACATGCGTCCAAGGGGTTGGAATTCCCCTGTGTATTTCTGCCCTGTTTCAACGAGGGAATCATCCCGAGTGAGAAGGCTATACTGGCCGGACAATTGGAAGAAGAACGTCGTCTGGCCTATGTGGCGTATACGCGTGCCAGGGATGTATTGTACCTGAGCAGTTCTGAAAACACAGTTTATGATGGTTTTAAGATGCCTTCACGGTTCATCAGTGAGACAGGACATGTACTTCTGCAGAGAATTCCAAATATTGACGCTGATTGTTGATTGTGATCTTGCGTTGAATACTCATCAAGAGGAGTTTGTATTAAACAGGGAAAATTTCTACCATATTCAGTCTTTTTACGATATAATTAATGTAC
>JAJQCB010000040.1 GCA_021203005.1 Clostridiales bacterium
GAGGATTGACAAAGTATGTTTGATAGTATATATTAAATTAGAATCAACTAAGCTTATTTATAATAAATGTGAGATAAATCTATGGTGCGTAACAAGATAATAGGAGAAAAAGATGTGTTCCGAATTAGAAAGGTTTCATTCCCCACTTCTCTTTTCATCCTCCCCGGTAAGTTATCTACCGGGGAGGATGAAGAAAAATGGCTGCCGGCGTGGATACATATGATTGACGCAGAGGGAGTAATCTGCAAACTGCTGGATGAGTGGCTCCCAGCATCTGCCGTGAAAGCCATGGCGGGTAGTTTGACGCATGATGAGTTGAAACACATGGCCAGATTAGTTGCGCTTACCCACGATATTTCCAAATTTTCGGTACTTTTTGCCAGCCGTATTTCTCAGCGCTCCCGCCAGCTGAGAGAAAAAGTTGAATTGGTCGGATTTGCATTGACGAATCCTGCGGAGCTTGGCACATCACAGACGCCGCCGGGACATGCTCTCATGGCAGAGATAATATTGTTAAATTTTGGATGCCCGGAAGGAGTTGCTGCCGTGGTCGGAGCGCATCACGGCAAGCCACAGGATTTGGTACGGGTCAGCGATCCGAAATCACAGCTTTTGAACAACGAACGATTTTACTACGGGAGCGATCCGGATGCCAGGCCCTTGTGGAAGAAAGCCCAGCGAGAGTGGTTTGAGTTCGCGTTGGATAGGGCGGGATATCATTCTGTGGAGGATATCCCGCGTATTACGATGCCAATTCAGGTGCTGCTCTCGGGTCTGTTAATCATGGCCGACTGGATCGCATCCAACACAGAATTTTTTCCACTGCTGACAATGGATGATAACGGAAAAGACACGAATCTTGGAGCGCGATTGGAACTTGGCTGGAAAAGACTGGATTTCCCTCATCGCTGGCAGCCGGATTGTTTGCATGTAGATGAAGATGGGTTTTGCATCAGATACGGATTTCGCCCTAATGCGATGCAGCACATGGTGTGGGAAGTGGCGGGGCAGGAAGAAAAGCCGGGACTGATGATTCTGGAAGCACAGATGGGAGGAGGAAAGACAGAGGCTGCACTGGAGGCCGCGGTGGTACTGGCCAGCCGCGCGGGAAGTGGAGGAATATTTTTTGGCTTGCCCACGCAGGCGACAGCGGATGGAATATTTCCGCGTCTGGAGAGATGGGCCGGGGGACAGTCAGAGCATGAGCAGCATGCAATACGTTTGCTGCATGGAGCGTCAGAATTTAATGAGGACTATAAAAAGCTAATGCTGGGAGATACCTGTATTATTGATGACGAGGGAGGTCTGATGGTTCATGACTGGTTCGAGGGGCGTAAGCAGTCTCTCTTGCCTGAATTTGTAGTTGGAACGGTCGATCAACTGCTGATGGCTGCTCTCAAGCAGAATCATGTGGCGCTCAGACATCTGGGATTGGCCGGAAAGGTAGTGATCGTCGATGAATGTCATGCCTACGACGCATATATGAGCGTATATCTGGATCGGGCTCTTTTCTGGCTAGGACGTTACGGAGTGCCCGTGATCCTGTTATCAGCGACACTTCCGCAGAAGCGCCGTCATGAAATGACGGCCGCTTATCTGGGCAAAATACACGCGGACCGAATGGAGGGATGGGAGGCAGATCAGGAATACCCGCTCCTCACATGGACGGAGGGAAGAAGTGTACGGCAGAAATCTATCCCGGTGGACATTCCAGACAGGGAAGTAAAGATGGATCGCATTGAGGATGAAGAGGTTGCAGACAGATTAAAAGAAGTATTGGCGGACGGCGGGTGCGCAGGGATTATTGTCAATACGGTGAAACGGGCGCAGCAAATGGAAAAGCGTTTAAAAGAGCTGCTTCCACAGATGGAAATCGTCATACATCATTCGCGCTATACAGCGCCGGATCGAACCGAGCGGGAGAAAGAATTGATGAGGAGGCTGGGCAAACATTCTGTTCCGGCTGAACGCGATGGCCTTATAGTAATCGGCATGCAGGTGCTGGAACAGAGCCTTGACATAGATCTTGACTATATTCTGACGGATCTTTGCCCTATGGATCTACTTCTGCAGAGAATAGGACGGCTGCACAGACACGATCGACAGAGACCACCGCTTCTGGCTGATGCCAGATGCAGCGTACTCTGCGCGGGGGAAGAGCTGGAACAAGGCGCCTGTAGAATATACGGCAAATGGCTTTTGACAAGGACAAGAGAGCGCCTTCCGGAGAAGATCGTTCTGCCCGGTGACATTTCGCCTTTGGTTCAGGCGGTTTACAGGGAGCCATCTGATGATTTGCTTAAGCAAGGGGAAAATGGAAGACTTTGGAGGGAGTGCTGTGCGAGAAAGGATATGAAACAGCAAACGGCGGAAGTATTCTGCGTAGCCGCGCCTCCTGCCGAGAGGAAAGTCGGAAAGCCCAGAAATATGTCGGGTTGGCTGAGTACGGATGTAGGAGGGGGAGAAGGACGGGCGCGTGCGGCGGTTCGAGACGGAGATACGCCATTAGAGGTTCTGGTGATGGTGCTCTATGGCGATCCCAAAGAGAGAGAAGACAGAAAAGTAGGATTTTTGCCATGGCAGCAGGAAGGAGCAGAGGTGGCATGGGACAGAACGCCGTCTGAGGAGGAGGCAGAGAAGATAGCCAGACAACGACTGAAGCTTCCGGCATTCCTCTATACCTTTTCCTGGACGGACAGCAGGGAGGAGATGAAGACAGCCATTGACCGGGAATGTGCTATTATTTCCTCGATTCTGAAATCAAACCAGGAAAACATTCCGGAATGGGGTCAGTCACGCTGGCTTAAGGATGAAATGATCCTTTTGCTGGACAAAAATCTTGAAACGCAACTGGGAAACTATCGTCTGCATTACAGTCGTGAAACAGGGCTGGAGATGGAGAGGATCAAAGCGGAGAAAGGAGATAAGAAGAAATTTGAGCGAGCAGAATCATGATAAAGAATTTAATTTGCTGGATGAGCCATGGATTTGCGTTATGCTGCCGGACTGTACGGTGCGGGAGGTGTCATTAAAAGAAGTTTTTTCACAGGCACATACGTTTCGCGGATTGGCGGGAGAACTGGTATCACAGGACACGGCGGTGCTCCGGCTTCTGCTGGCTGTTCTGTACAGGGTTTTCTCTCAGGTGAATGTCAGCGGAGAAGAGAATGAACCGGGGAATGACGGCGAGGCGGTGGAGCGTTGGGCGGAGCTGTGGAGTCGGGGAAATTTTCCGGAGGAACCGATTTTCACTTATCTGGAGAAGTACAGGGACAGATTCTGGCTGTTTCATCCTGTATGGCCGTTTTATCAGGTGCCGGATGCGGCCAGAGGAACAGAGTACGGAGCGTCCAAGCTAAACGGTGAACTGTCGGAGAGCAGTAATAAGCTGCGGCTGTTTCCGTCACGAACGGGTGAGTACCGAAGCGCGGTGACATATGCGGAGGCGGCACGGTGGCTTCTCTATGTTAACGGATATGACGACACTTCGGCAAAGCCTAAAAAGAAAGGACTTCCGTCGCCGGGAGCAGGGTGGCTTGGCAGGCTGGGGCTTATCATGGCAGACGGGGACAACCTGTTTGAGACTCTTATGCTTAATCTTACTTTTCTTCAGGACGGAGAAAAAATGTGGCGTGGCGACAGTCTTCCTGTCTGGGAGCTTCCGGAAGTGAGAAGCGAGGAAAGAACGCAGATAAGTGTTCCGGACAATCCAGCGGCACTTTTCACATTGCAGTCGCGCCGCCTTCTTCTGAAACGTGAGGGAGAAAAGGTTATTGGTTACAGCTTGCTGGGCGGCGATTTCTTTTCCGGCGACAATGCGTTTGAGGAGCAGATGACTGTCTGGAAAAGGGTGGAAGAAAAAGGGAAAAAAGCTGCGGACAGGCAGCCGATATATCGTCCCAGACGTCACGATCCCAGCCACCAGATGTGGAGGGATTTTGCTTCTTTTGTCGACTCATCTGACATAAATTCCTCTGCGCAGGGTCATAAGCCTGGTGTAATATCGTGGGTAGAATATTTGCAGGCTTATGAGATAACAGATCAGGAGCGGTTGGTTCGTTTCCGCATCAGTTCTGTACAGTATGGAGATAAGGATTTCTTTATTACTGATGAATTCAGCGATTCTCTGACTTTTTATGCCGGACTTCTGACAGAGAAGGGTAAAGCGTGGCGTATGCTCGCGCAGGAGATGGTCTTAATGTGCGACGATCTTGCCTATTGCATAAGTAAGCTGGCGCAGAACCTTATACGAGCCCGGATCGGGCAGGAGAACGGCGACAAGGGTGGAAAAAGAGAAGCTTCCGCGTGCAATCGCGCTAAAGAACAGTTATATTATCGCTTTGATATACCTTTCCGGCGATGGTTGTGCTCCCTTAATCCGGACATGGACGGCGAAATCTGCGATATAAAGAGGCAGGAGTGGCAGGAAGAAGCATGGAAAATTACCATGGAGCTGGGACGTGAGATGGTCGCGGAAGCAGGACCGAGGGCGATCACAGGGCGTATGGTTGAAGGAAAAGCGGGAGGTGAAGAAAAGAAAGCTCACTACTCCGCGGCGGAAGCATTCAATAATTTTCAGTATATGATAAAGAAAAGAACGGGGAGGACAGGAAATGGCGATAACAGCACAAAACGTGCGGCGGGTCACGAATGATATCGTGGAGAGTCTGCTTAAAATGCCGGATGACAGTGCGAGAAGGGCAGCATTGGCCAACTGGCGCCGGGGAGTGGGGAAAGCTCCCGGAGAACTGCCAAGGGTGATGGGACTTTTGCTTCAGAGAATACCTGAGGAAATGTATGCCGATGATCGCGGATATGAGAGGGAGGAGGCCAGCCCCGCGGAATGGGCGATCTATACGGCTGTAACACTCTTTGCGCTCCATCAACAGGAAAAGGACTGCAGACTTGAACCCATGCACAGAGAAGGAAAAACATTTGGGGCAGCCATGGCCGGACTTGCAGGGAAAGAAGAGGACAAAGAAAGGATTATTCGCCGATTCAATATGGTGATTACGTCCGCAGATATGCGGGAAATGTCACATCATCTGCGCTCGGTGGCGCAGATGCTGAATGCAAAGGGCATTCCGGCTGATTATGCCGCTTTGGCCGGTGATGTGTACCGATATCAGAGGATAAGTGACAGAGACTCGGTTCGCTTACAATGGGGACAGAATTTTTATGGAACATTAAACCGAAAAAAACAAAGATGTTGAAATAAAGGAGGAAAATAAAGATGAGTAAAATGCATTATTTTGTGGATTTCCATGTGCTTCAGACAGTGCCACCCAGCTGCGTGAACAGGGACGATACAGGCAGTCCCAAAACGGCGCGGTACGGAGGCGTGACGCGGGCCCGTGTGTCCAGTCAGTCATGGAAACATGCCATGAGACTTATGTTTAAAGAAATATTTGAGCCTGAGATGTTGGGCAGCCGCACAAAACGGGCGGTAGATTTGGTCGCAAATAAACTGGAGGAAATTGAACCGGACTGCAAGGCACAGACAATGGCAAAAAAAGCGTTGGAGAATGCCGGACTAAAATTAAAGAAGGAAGACGATTCCACGGAGGCTCTGTTCTTTTTGAGTGATGCGCAGGCAGAGGCGCTGGCAAAGCTCGCAGCAGCGGGTGAGGAGGATAAACAGCGTTATAAGGAGGCGCTAAAGGAGCAGCCGTCGGTGGACATGGCCTTATTTGGGCGCATGGTTGCCAGCGACCCTTCCTTGAATTATGATGCTGCGGCACAGGTAGCTCATGCGATTTCCACACATGCGGTTCAGAATGAATATGATTATTTTACTGCGGTGGACGATGAAGCGCCAGAGGATAATGCGGGAGCGGGACATCTGGGTACTGTTGAATTTAATTCTTCTACTCTGTACCGATATGCGACTATCAATCTGGGAGAGCTGGCAGGACATCTGGGAGAGGACACAGCCAGAACCGTAAGCAGCTTTGGACGTGCATTTGCCATGTCAATGCCCACGGGTAAGAAAAATACTTTTGCAAATAATACTGTTCCGGCATTGTTGTATGTGACGATCAGAGAGGATCAGCCGGTCAATCTGGTGGGGGCTTTCGAGGAACCTGTCTGGTCAGATCATGGATATGAAAAAATTTCGGTGAAAAAACTGAGCCGGTATGCAGAAAAAGTATATGAGGAGTTTACCGATGCTCCAATGCTTGCGTTGGTATGCGGAGGCGGAGAAGAAGCGGAGAGCCTGGGAGAAAAAATGCCTTTGACAAAGCTGCTTGACCGGTTGGAGGAAATGACGAAGGAGTTGTTGGCTAAGACGGAGGAAGTGTGATGGGGATCTTATTAATGCGTCTGGCAGCGCCGCTGCAGTCGTGGGGTTCGGAGGCCAAATTTGACTGGAGGAAAACAAATCGGGAGCCCACAAAAAGCGCGGTGATCGGAATGCTGGCAGCCGCACTTGGCAGACACAGAGACGATTCTCTGGAGGATTTGAATCAACTCCGCTTTGGCGTGCGCGTCGATCAGGAGAGTGAGCTTCTTCACGATTTTCACATGGTCAGGGGTGCGAAGTCTTCTTATGTGACCACGCGGGATTATCAGAGCGACGCAGTCTATCTGGCAGGGGTAGAGAGTCCTGATGAGGAGTTTTTAAAGACTCTGGAAAAAGCCCTTCATCATCCGGAGTTTCCCCTTTATCTGGGACGGCGTGCCTGCCCGCCTACTCTGCCCTTGTGTCTGGGTATACGGAATATGGCGTTGGAAGATGCTCTGCAAACGGAACCGTGGCAGGCGGCTGGATGGAATAAAGAAAGAATCTATAAAAGCTCTGCAGATGAAGGCAGAAGGGAAAATCGGCTGCGTATAGTGCTGGATGCAGGTCCGAATGAAGTGGGAAGCTTTGTGGAGAAGGATGTACCCATTTCCTATGATCCCGGATTTCGACAGTTTGGCTATCGAAAAGTAAGGGAAGATGAGAAAGTTTTTTTGCTGGAGAGGAAGATCCCACAGCTGGATCAGACCAGTCATGATCCTATGAGAGTGGTCTCGGAAACTCAACGTACAATTGAAACAATTCTGAAAAATTA
>JAJQCB010000186.1 GCA_021203005.1 Clostridiales bacterium
TTATACACATAAGCCTTATTCTTGTCAATACTTATTTTAAAATTTTTTTCCGGCCTTTTGATAAGACTGAAGTGAAAATTCTCATTTAAATTGTAATATAAAATAGTTTGACTTCACTGGAAAAAAAACGTATAATATATTGACTTGTAAGTATATCTGCAATCCAATCAGGAGGCAATCATGATCAGAAGTATGACAGGATTCGGGCGTTGCGAATGCGCTGATTCTTTTCACAGAATTACGGTGGAATTGAAGTCTGTGAATCACCGATATTTTGATGTCAGCATCAAGATGCCGAAGAAGCTGAATTATTTTGACGCAGCCATCCGGGCGCAACTCAAATCGTACATGGAGCGCGGCAAGGTGGATGTTTATATTACATATGAGGATCTGTCAGAGCATGATGTAGCAGTGAGATACAACCGGGAGATTGCCGGTGAGTATCTGTCTTATCTGAGGGAAATGGCGGAGGAGTTTGATCTGGATGACGATATCCGTGTCAGCACTTTGTCCCGCTATCCGGAAGTCCTGACGATGGAGGAGCAGCCGACGGATGAGAGTGAGATCCGCTCTCTGCTGGATCAGGCGCTTCGGGGAGCCTTAGAGCAGATGGTTGCCGTGCGGACCCGGGAAGGTGAGCGGCTGAAAGAGGATCTGACAGCCAAACTGGATCATATGCTGGACAACGTAAGCAGGGTCGAAGCGCGCGCACCGGAGATCCTGGCGGAGTACCGCCGGAAGCTGCAGATGAAAGTGCAGGACCTTCTGGGCGACGTTCAGGTTGACGAGTCACGGCTTTCTGCGGAGATCGTGATTTTCGCCGACAAGATTTGCACGGATGAGGAGACGGTTCGTCTGAAAGCCCACATTCATTCTATGATGGATACGTTGGAGAGCAGCGGCGGCATCGGACGCAAGCTGGATTTCATCGCGCAGGAGATGAACCGGGAAGCCAACACGATCCTCTCGAAGGCAAATGACCTGGAGACTTCCGATATCGCTATTGAGCTGAAGACAGAGATAGAAAAGATCAGGGAGCAGATTCAAAACATAGAATGATACCAGGGGATAAAAGTCAGATGATGGATGCTGGCATCTGTTCAAATGACTTTGAGCCTCGAACAAATATGAGGTTACTATGCAAAAATTCATCAACATCGGTTTTGGAAATGTCATCAACACAGACAAGATTGTTTCCATCATCAATCCGGATTCCGCTCCGGCAAAGCGTCTGGTTCAGCGGGCGAAAGAGAAAGAGATTCTGATTGACGCCACGCAGGGACGCAGGACCAAGAGTGTGATTGCCACGGATACGCAGTATATTATTTTATCCGCTTTGCAGCCGGAGACACTGGCGGGAAGATGCCAGGACCGCGAGGCAGGAAGAGAGGTAGAAGTTTGAAAAATACAGGATTTCTTGTCGTTCTTTCCGGTTTTGCCGGTTCGGGCAAGGGGACAATTATGAAAGAACTTCTGGCGCGTTATCCGGAGGAATACGCTTTGTCGGTTTCCGCCACGACCAGGAAGCCCCGTCCCGGTGAAGCGGAGGGCAGAGAGTATTTTTTTAAGACGGCGGAAGAATTTGAACAGATGATAGCGGAGGATGCTTTGCTTGAGTATGCCCGCTATGTAGATAATTATTACGGCACTCCGCGTGCCTATGTGGAGGAGCAGCTGCAAAGCAGCCGGAATGTGATTCTGGAGATTGAGATTCAGGGGGCGCTTCTGATTAAGGAAAAGTTTCCTGACACATTGCTCCTGTTTGTCACGCCTCCGTCGGCATCGGTTTTAAGAGACCGGCTGGTCGGACGGGGGACGGAGACGCCGGAGGTGGTGCATTCCCGCCTGTCCCGCGCGATTGAGGAAGCGGACGGCTGCGAGGCGTATGATTACCTGATCATCAATGATGATCTGGATATCTGTGTGGAGGATGTGCACCGGATTATCTGCAGCGAGCGGAACCGTATGCGGCATCGCCTGAGTGAGATAGAAACGATCAAACATGATTTAAAGCAATTAGTGAAGGGAGAACAGCTATGATACACCCGTCTTATGTGGAATTAATGGAAGTTGTAAATGAGGATTCGGATAATATCGGTGAAATGCCGGTAGTCAACAGCCGTTACTCAATCGTGATTGCGGCGGCGAAGCGCGCCCGCCAGATTATTGCCGGAGCGGAGCCGTTTGTGGAAAATGCGGAAAATAAAAAGCCGCTTTCCATTGCGGTGGAGGAACTCTATAATCAGGATGTGAAGATTCTCGGGGAGGATGACGACGAGGGAGAGGTGTAACGCCACAGTGAGTATGAAAGTATTATTTATTTCTCTCGGCTGCGATAAAAACCGTGTGGACTCCGAGTATATGGTCGGAAAGCTTTCGAATCATCAATTTGAGATAACAGATGATGAGGCGGAGGCAGACGTGATCATAATCAACACCTGCTGTTTTATCAACGACGCGAAGGAGGAGAGCATCCAGACGATTCTGGAGATGGCCGCCTACCGCACGGCGGGTTCCTGCATGGCGCTGATTGTCTGCGGATGTCTTGCGGAGCGTTACCGGCAGGAGATCTTAAGGGAGATTCCGGAGGTAGATGCTGTGCTGGGCACCAATTCCACGGAGCATATTCTGCTTGCTGTGGAAAAGGTTTTGACCGGGACAAAATACGAAGCGTTTGAACCGCTCGATCATCTGGAAAAGCATTTGATTCCCCGCTGTGTTTCGACAGGCGGACATTTTGCACACTTAAAGATCGCAGAGGGGTGCGATAAGCGCTGCACCTACTGCATCATTCCATCCATACGCGGACCGTACCGCAGTGTGCCGATGGAGGAGCTGGTGGCGGAGGCCCGGTCTCTGGCGGAGCAGGGAGTGAGAGAATTGATCCTTGTTGCGCAGGAGACGACTCTCTACGGCGTGGATCTGTATGGGAAAAAGTCGCTGCACCTTTTACTGAATGAATTAAATAAGATACCCGGGATTTACTGGATCCGTCTGATGTATTGTTATCCGGAAGAGATTTATGAAGAGTTGATTGATGCGATCCGCGGCAATGAAAAGGTATGTCACTACATTGATATGCCGATCCAGCATATCAGTACTCCGGTGCTGAAAAGGATGGGACGGCGCACAGACAGGGAGACTCTGATAAAAAGGATTTCCGATTTGCGCGAGGCGATCCCGGATATTGCGCTCCGGACCACCCTGATCTGCGGATTTCCGGGTGAGACGGCGGAGCAGCATGAGGAACTGATGGAGTTTATCAATGAGACGGAGTTTGACCGTCTCGGTGCATTTACTTACTCCCAGGAAGAGAACACGCCGGCTGCCGCGTTCCCGGATCAGATTTCGGAGGAACAGAAGGAGGAATGGCAGGCTGAGGTGATGGAGCTTCAGGAGGATGTGATCCTCGATAAAAACGGCGATATGATCGGGAGCGAGCTGGATATCATGATAGAGGGCAAGGTGGAGGATGAAGATGCCTATGTGGGCAGAAGCTACCGGGACGCGCCGGATATCGACGGCTATGTATTTGTTCATACAGATGAGGAGCTTGTCTCCGGCGACTTTGTGAGAGTTAAGATCACAGGGGCTTACGAATATGACTTACTTGGAGAGATCATCTATGGTAATTGACTCCAATGATACCATCATGTTTTGTACTGGAAAGGAATGAGATAGTATGAATCTGCCGAATAAACTGACCATGTTTCGCGTGATACTGATTCCGTTTTTTGTATTTTTCCTTCTGACGGATATCGGACTTGGGGCAGCCGCACCGATCCTGGCGCTTGTCATTTTCATTGTGGCAAGTCTGACTGACCTGTTAGATGGAAAAATTGCCCGGAAATATAACCTGGTCACAAATTTCGGAAAGTTTATGGATCCGCTGGCGGATAAGCTGCTGGTATGTTCGGCGCTGATCTGTCTGATCGAGCTGGAGAAGGTGCCGTCCTGGATTGTAATTATTATCATTGCCAGAGAGTTTATTATCAGCGGTTTCCGTTTGATTGCGGCAGAGCATCAGATCGTGATTGCGGCGAGCATGTGGGGCAAGTTTAAGACTACTTTTCAGATGGCGGCGATTATTCTGCTGATCTTAAATTGTGCCTGGTCGTTCCCCGTCGGCGGTGTGGATGTGATTTATGTCCTGGGTCAGATTGTCCTGTATGTGGCGCTGGTTCTGACTATTATATCTCTGGTGGATTATCTGATGAAGAATAAAGGTGTGCTGAAGGAGCAGGATTAAGGCCGGTTATTGAAATGAGTTGCCGGGGAACATTCTGCAACGGGAGATATTTTGTCATGAGAATTATCGCAGGAACGGCCCGCAGCATACCGCTGAAGACCGTGAAAGGGATGAATACGCGTCCGACGACAGACCGCATCCGTGAGACTTTGTTTAACATGATTCAGACGGAGGTGCCGGGAGCGGTGGTTCTGGATTTGTTTGCCGGGAGCGGTGCAATCGGGCTGGAGGCATTAAGCCGGGGTGCAAGGTACGCGGTGTTTGTGGATAACAACCGGCAGGCCGCGGCGTGCATTGAAGATAATATTACAGCCACGAAATTCCGCTCCGCGTGCGAAGTAAAAAAGATGGATTACCTGGCTGCGCTGCGCAGTCTGGAAAGCCGTTATGTGTTTGATATCATTTTCCTGGATCCGCCTTATGGAAAGGGAATGGCTGCGGAAGCGCTGAAAGCGTTGTCTGACTCTTCTCTTTGCGGGGAGGAGACGATGCTCATCGCGGAGGAATCTCTTGGTTTTTCGCCTGAGGTACTGGAAGAGACCGGATTTGAAGTATACCGTGTCAAAAGGTATAAGACGAATCAGCATATTTTTCTTCGCAAAAGAATCGAGTGAAAGATAGAGCGCCATATAGGCGAAATTTTTGACAACAATTATTTGAAAAGAGGAGGATTCTGACGAACAACGCCAGAGAATACCATGAGAAAAGCAATTTACCCGGGCAGCTTTGATCCGCCGACTTTCGGTCATCTTGATATTATCGAGCGTTCCGCGAAGATGGTGGACGAGCTCAACGTGGCTGTTTTAAAAAACAATGCAAAAAATCCGTTGTTTTCTGCGGAAGAACGTGTTAGTATGATAAGGGAACTGACCAGTCATTTACCGAATGTGACGGTTTCTTCCTTTGATGGACTGACCGCTGATTATGCGGCGAGAGTGGGTGCGAATATCGTGGTGAGGGGACTGCGCGCAGTCACTGATTTTGAGTATGAGATGCAGATTGCGCAGACGAATCATGCGATCAACGATCAGATAGACACGATTTTTCTGACGACGAACCTGAAATACTCCTACCTGAGTTCCACTATTGTGAAAGAGGTGGCGTCCTATGGCGGTGATATTTCCAGATTCGTGCCGGAACAGATTATTGAAAGGGTATATGGCAAATATCATATTCTGAATCAAAACAGATAAAGGAGAATCTCATATGAACAGTCGATTAGAGCAGATCATAGCGGAAATTGAGGAATATATTGACAGCTGCAAGGCGCAGCCGCTCTCGAAGGGGAAGATCATCGTAGATAAGGATGAGATCACGGAGCTTCTGACAGAGCTTCGCTTAAAGACGCCGGACGAGATTAAGCGTTATCAGAAGATTATAGCAAATCGTGACGCGATTCTGGCTGACGCGCAGGCGAGAGCCGATGAGGTGCTGGCTCAGGCAGAGATTCAGACGAATGAGCTGGTCAGCGAGCATCAGATTATGCAGCAGGCTTATGCGCAGGCGAATGAGGTTGTTTCTATCGCGACGAATCAGGCACAGGAGATTCTGGACAAGGCTACGGAGGATGCCAATGCGATCCGCACGGCTTCCATCGAATATACAGACAATCTGCTGAGCAATCTGGAGAATATTGTGGTTCACGCCATTGATACCTCTAAGGCGAAATATGACGGTCTGCTTTCTTCTCTTCAGGAGTGTTATGATATTGTAAAAGCGAACCGGGGAGAGCTCACCGCAGCGGGAGATTCTGACAGTGAGACTGCTGCTCCCGAAGCTACCGCGGAGGATACGAAATCAGACGAAATCAATCTGATTTAGCAGAGCTCCAGAGCAAGCCGGATCAGCAGTATTCCGATGAGGCTGCACAGCAGTTTGAAAAGAAGATAACGTCGGATACGAAACCCGGTGCCTTTCATCACAGACCATGTCTGGCAGAGACCGCTGATTCCGCCGAGGTTGACGATACCGATGGCGAGCATGGATTTTTTGACGGTTCCGGCTGTAAGCATTTCGACCCGGGAAAGACCGTTGGTGATTTCGATGATTCCGATGCTTAGGCTTTTTATAAGCTGATTTTTCAGAGGAATCTGCAGGATGATGTCTGCCAGCAGGGCGGACAGAATGATATATCCGGCCAGTTTTATCATGGTTGTGAAGCTGTCTGAGATACCGGCATCCAGGATCTTTATGTTTAGAGGAGATCCGGGAGCCGGTTTTTTTATTTCCTCTGCCGGGGAACCGGCTCTGTCGCTTCGTTTGCCATAGCCGTGGTACAGCCGGTGCAGCCGGATGCGGCCGAGGAGCAGCGGCGGCAGATAGCAGGCTGCGAAGACAGCGAATGCAGGAAGCTCGTTCTGAAAGAGATTCCGGTACAGATAATTATAGAGAAAAGCGGGACCGAAATGGTTGCTGATACAGGTGACTGCTTCCGCTTCTTTGGAGGATATTTTCCCGGTGTGATACAGGTCTGCACAGATTTTGCCGCCGAGAGGGAACCCAAACAGAAATCCTGCGGCAAGCGGATAGATCAGCGGGCTGCGGACCGGGTAGATGATCCGGAACAGAGGATACATACGTTCAAAAAACCGGTCATATATGCCGGACTGCACAATCACAGAGGAAAAGATGCAGAAGGGCAGCAAGGTGGGCAGAATGGAGCGGTACCAGAGCATTAAGCCTCCGGCCACGGATTCCGCCATACGCTGCGGGAAAGCCAGGCAGTAAAGAATCATACAGGCTAAGAGGATGGGAAGAATTTTATGTCTCATAGTGTATTTTATTTTTCATAAATATAAATAAT
>JAJQCB010000294.1 GCA_021203005.1 Clostridiales bacterium
TGCGACACTTCGCGCGCGAGCGGTTGCATCGCAAAATTTCCTATCCGCGAGCTGCGGGTCTGCCCTGCAAATACTTTGTGCGCAGGCAGGCACCTGAACCTGGTAGATATCATAAGCTATCCTGCTCATAAAATCAACCATCAGCTGCCCCTGACATATCAAATAATTCGCTATATCGGTATCTTCTTATGGTCGAACCTGATACAAAACGCAGGCAGTAAAATGCTCACAAAACATCCTCAGAATGCCTGTCAGATATTATGGCAATTTCCCGCCTGTTTTATGTCGGTTTCCGCAGTTCGTCCATCACCTGTCCCCAACTCTGCTTCAGTCTTTCCATCTGAAACGCAGCATTCGCCGGACTGGTGGAAGGCAGTTTTACAATCTCCCTGCCGGTCGCCGGAAAGCAGTATTTCTGATACAGATCATATGCCTTTCCTCCGTTGGCATAAATCTGCCGCACGGGCGCGTGGTCCAGAATCACCCGCATATCATTTGCAACCACATTGCGGATGGAACTGTCACTGGAACCGATGACATCGCACACGGCAATCACATCCCATACAGCAATCCGGTTCCGAAGAAGGAATTCCTTTTTCTCCGGAACCGTCATCGGCACCTGTTCCCCGGTCAGCGCCACAAGCAGCTTCCAGAAACGGTTTTGCGGGTGACCATAATAAAAGTGATTCTCCCTGGACTTCACCGATGGGAAAGTGCCCAGAATGAGAATCCGGGATTGCCCGTCCCATACCGGGGCAAAGTTATGAGCAATTCTCTGAAACTCCTGCATAGCTCAGATTCTCCTGCAGGCTTCCGAAAGGTCTCCCTCTGCCTGCTAAAATATGATAATATCGCAACGCTGCATATCCTGCAATTTTTTATAGTTTAACATAGTTTCCGGTGAAAGTCAGCAGAAAAATCATTGCCTGTTTCACGCATAAAAAATATCATTGTCCGCTTCACTTTGCAAAAACCGCGTATTTCCTTGACTCGACCAACGCTCCAGTCGCAAATTTGCGAAAAAATATTGACCTTATTGTTCCAAGTGAGATATAAATAATTCAGCTCCTGCAGGGCGAGACCATCATAACGGCAAATCGGTAAATCATTTCAGAGACAATTAATCTGGCTGAAACACAACAATACTGTTCCGGCAGAAAATTGAACATCTGGAAAGAAGTAAACCGCCTTTTGTCAAAGCGGAAAAGGAGATTTTATATGGAACAAAAAGAAACCTTCGGAAAATATATTTTGCAGAAACGAAAAGCAGCCGGGCTGTCTCAAAAAGCGCTGGCCAACCAGCTCTTTGTCTCGGAGTCGGCGGTAAGCAAATGGGAGCGCGGACTGTCGTACCCTGATATCACTCTGGTCACCAGCCTCTGCGAAGCATTGGGCGTCTCGGAACACGAGCTTCTGACTGCCAGCGACGATATGCACCAGCGGGAAATCGAGAAACAGTCCAGAGGATATCTGAGAATCATCCGCACGTATTCCTGGATAACGTATCTATGCTATGCGGCCGCACTGATTCCCACTTTTATCGTGGGACTGGCGACAGGAAACGGCCTGTCCGTGTTTTTCATTACCCTGTCCGCCCTGCTGATCGTTTTTTCCTTTTTAAATGTGCCGATACTGGTGAAGCAGCAGCGGCTGCACTGGGTCTTCTGGTGCTCCTACGGTTCGCTGATCCTGCTTCTGAGCGTATGCCGCCTGGTTCATGTAGAGGCAGATTATGAGCACTGGTATCTCATGGCGATTTTCGGTGTCAGTCTGGGATTTTTCAGCGTATTTCTGCCACTGCTTTTGCATACTTCAGCTCTGGAGCATCCGGTTCTGCATCACAAAGGTCTGATTTGCATGGCAGTGGATACCATACTGATTTACTTGCTGGTGATTTTCGGGAACCTCTTTGCAGACAATCTGAACAGCGAAAATCTCCGGGGATGTCTGCTGCTTGCTCTCCTCTGTACGGCGATTGCCTGGGGACTGTTTGCACTCTTCCGTTACACAAAGCTCAGCACGCTTTTGTGCAGTTTCATCACGGTGGAAATCTGCGGCGTCCTGACTCTGCTCGGCAAAAGTCTCGCTCATACATTGATAGACGGCAGCCAATTTATCATGCCGAAAATGAATCTTACAAATTGGACGGATGAGTGCATAAACCAGAATCTGGGGGTGTTGATTATGATCTGTGCGGCAGTGTTGATCGTGTTCACGCTGGTGCGGGATATTCGAAAACATTCTATGCTGGATAGTCCTGAGACTCTGGAAAAATAGAAATAATTATCTGAGGGGAGGCCATTTCCCAAAATTGCCCTCTCCTCAATCGTCATCCAGTCTGCGCAGTCCGGCCACAGATGAAACCGGCAGGGAAAAACAGATTGCTCCTGCTTTTGTCCCGGTACCTGCGTTTCCGGTAACCGCCTTCATAATCGCGGCTTTTTCTCTGGCATTGGAGACGATATAGATCACGTCCTTTTCTGTTCCCAGGGATACTCCGAAAAATTTCTCTGTTCCCGCCGCAGCAGTTCCCTTGGCATGAAGAACGGTTCCTCCGGCGGCTCCCGCCGCCCGGGCCGCATCCATCACCATATCCGAATACCCTTCATTTAATATCACAATGATCAATTCATATTCAAAATTCATATCCGGTACTCCTTCACTGGAAACTTTGCCATCGGTCATATAAGCCAGCGTGCTTCCTCCACCCACGCTCTTTATCGGAACCGCCATAATAATTCCGTTCCCCGGAATGTCAATAAACATCCTGCGCTTCGCCGCGCGAAAAATCTGCTTCATAACATCATATCCGGCAGCAGCGCTTATAATCGCCTTGCCAGTCCGGTCCAGACCGTAAAGGGAAAGGTGCTCTGCGGTAGCGGTTCCTCTTGCCAGATTCGTCATCACAAGATTCGCCCCGGAATCCCGGTAAATTCCCGTCATTTCTTCCGTTCTGTCTCTGTCCACAATGCTTATAATATAATACAGCTTCAGCCTAACTCACCTCCCAGAGCTCTATAATCTCATCATCGCCAAATACCGGCACAGCCGCTTTCGATTCTGCCCGGCGCGTTTTGACCACATAGACGACACCCATCAGCTGCACCGTGATCAGCGGCATCATCGCCACCATCGCCACAAGGCCGAAAGCATCCGTCATAATATTTCCGCCCAGAGCCGTCGTCGCCCCCATTGCAAAGGGAAGCATAAACGTCGCCGTCAGCGGTCCGGAAGCCACCCCGCCGGAGTCAAACGCGATAGCCGTGAAAGTCTCCGGGACAAAAAATGTCAAAACCAGAGCAAACACGTAACCCGGCACAATAAACCAGAGGATGGAGATTCCTGTGAGAACACGGATCATCGCCAGCCCCATAGCCAGCGCAATTGCGATAGAAAGACTGGTGCCCATCGCTTTCTCTGAAATGGCTCCTGCACTCACTTCCTCCACCTGCTTATTCAGCACATGGACCGACGGCTCCGCATTAATAATAAACCATCCCATAACCATGGCCAGCGGCACCAGCAAAAAGGCAGCTCTGCTTTCCCCAATGGCGCTTCCCAGCACATATCCCAGAGAGGTAAATCCTACATTGGCTCCTGTGAGAAAAAGTACCAGTCCCACATAAGTATACGCCACACCTATAAAAATCCGGATCAGCGGAATTTTCTGCAGGTGCAGAGACACAAGCTGAAAAACCAGGAAAAAAGCGACTATGGGCAGAAGCGCCACCGCCACTTCCCGCAGATAGACGGGAATCTCCGCCAGATAGCCGTGCCCCAGTTCCATGGAAGTTGCAAAATCATAAATCGCGGTTTCCGAGCCGGATCCCAGGCTGTCTCCATAGAGGAACCTCAGGATCAGCACCGCCAGCACCGGTCCTATGGAACACATCGCGATCAGACCGAAACTGTCTGACTTGGCATTCTTATCGCTTCGGATTGAAGTGACACCGACACCCAACGCCATAATAAACGGAACCGTCATCGGGCCGGTGGTCACACCGCCGGAATCAAAAGCCACCGCCAGGAAATCCGAATCAGAAAAGATAACCAGCAGAAAAATCAGCGCATAACAGATCAAAAGCAAACGGCGCAGAGGAACGCCAAGCAGGATGCGCAGCATACTGATCGCAAGGAACAACCCGACTCCTGCAGACACCGTAAGCATAAGTACGGTTTTATCAATCCCCGGCACATTCGTCGCCAGAACCTGCAGGTCAGGCTCTGCCACCGTCACCGCCACTCCCAGGATCAAACTGAGAAGCAAAATCAGCCACAGTTTGCGGGACTGCGTCATCTTCGCTCCGATATGCTGCCCAATCTGAGTCATGGACATATCTGCGCCCAGGGTAAACAGCCCCATCCCTACGATCAGCATCAGAGAACCGATGAGAAAAGACAGCAAAAGTCCATTGCTCAGCGGCACAAAAAAGAGGCAGATCACAGCAACAATAACCGTAATCGGAAGCACCGATGCCACTGCCTCATTAATCTTTTCCCGTATAATATCTTTGCTGGTCAATCTATCACTCCTTTTGCCAGATACATTGGGGTTATTATATCGTGATTTCATCACGATCCAATTCGTCACTCGTTAAATACATGCCAGCATGTGTTTTCCTCGTTTGCACTCATTATATCATGTGCAAAAACGGCACATGATCGCATTTCGCCGTTCGTCAATCATGTAAGCATGTTGACTCACTTGCGCTCATTATATCGGGCAAAAGCAGACTTTTCAACCAATCTTATCTTTATTTATAAAAATTTCTATTTTCATCCAGACATGGTAACCTTTTATGAATTGTTGCAAATACATGGTTTGACTTGTAGCTCAAATAGAGGTTGCAACAATATATAACATGGAATACAGTTACCATCATGTGAACAAATAAAAATTTATCTAACCCAGGAAATCGAAAAAGGCCAGAAAAGTTGTGTAAATTCTGGAAAATCGTACACGAGAATTGGAAGAAAGCAAGGAGAATTGTGCAAATCCGAAGCTGGTGAACACGAGAAACCGAAATAGATGAGAAAAGTTGTGTGAATTCAGAAAAACCTAATACGAGAATTGGAAGGAAACGAGAAAAATTGTGTAAATCCGAATCTGATGAGCACGAAAAATCGCAGAAAATGTGAATAGTTGTGCAAATTCCGGGAAGTCAAACACGAAAAATTGCAGAAAATGCGTAAATGGAGTCAGTAAAACGCCAGACAGGATCAGTAAGCTTGCATATTTGACCATTAAAACAACGATACCCTCATCCCATTTCGTCTATCCCCCGGAAAAAAGAGCGGCAGCGGCACAAAAATCCTGCTTTTCTGTCTCACATTGCCGCAACATAAGATAACCGCAAAACAGAGATTCCCCTCTCTGCCTTGCGGTCGCTCTTTTTCATTTCCTCTAATACACGAACCTTACTGCCGTCCCGTACGCAACGACCTCGGCAGCACCCTGCATGATGGAAGAGGAAGCGTATCGGATATTCACAATGGCATCGGCCCCAAGTTTTTGCGCTTCCGATACCATCCGTTCAGTCGCGAGCGCCCGGGCTTCATTCATCATGTCATTGTAAGCTTTCAGTTCTCCGCCCACCAGGGTTTTTAACCCCTGGGAGATATCCTTTCCGACATGTTTAGCCTGAATGGTGCTTCCTTTCACCAGTCCCAGCATTTCAAGATTTTTTCCTGAAATATAATCCGTGTTCACTAAAATCATATTTGTCTCCGCTCCTTTTCTCTTTTAATTTTTAATCACCTATTCATTTCATCTACGAACGCGCTGCTCCTTGCCGTAAGCTCTACCCAGGCAGGTCTGAAGCCGCTTTTTATTGCATTGCGTACAGATTTGATATTTGACCATGCGGCACAATAAAACGGTACTTTTCTCACTTTTAATATTTCAATGGCGAGTCTGCTTGTAATCGCAGAAGCAATCCCCTTCCTTCGATACTCCGGCAAAACATCAATCCCGATTTGATACATGCTCTCACAATCAGCGGAACAGCCTGCCAGACCTACGAGAGTATCCTTATCAAATGCACCAACCGCAAGTACATCCAGATGCTTTCTTTTTTCACACAATGCATTTTTCCACTGATCCGTGTAGTACGGTTCAAATTGTGCAGGTCTCAATACTTTAACATCATAAGCACAGGGCCGTTCTCTTAGCAAATCTGCATCGGGCAGAAAATACTCTGCCATAAAACAGACTTTGTAATCGAATGGAGCCAGCTTTTCATTCAAAGAGATCACATTGGGGGATTCAAAACAATGTTCTACATCATATTTGTTTATATACCATTCGACAAGTTCTCTCATTCTCGGACTAACCTGCGCTATAATATTATTACCATAAGATACCAGATCGCATTCAAAAGGCAGCGGAAGATAAGCCCTTGCTTTTTCACTTTTCCGGGAAATAACAACCTTATTCCTGTTTGACAAAAAATCCTCCGGATTGCAATTACAATCGCAAGCTGACTGTTGTAATGCTATCTGTAAAATTTCTTCATTTGTCATATTCAACCTCTCGCCATCTTTCCAACGCGGATTATGGATGTTCTCTCTGACAAAGCTACTCCCACACATCCAGTTTCCTGTCTTTGTAATAAAACTCTTTGTCTTTCTCTCCAATCTCCCGAATCACTTTACAGGGAACACCATAAGCCACCACATTCGCAGGGATATCACCCGTAACCACACTGCCGGCTCCGATTACGGAATTGTCACCAATCGTAACCCCGGGCATAATCTGAACAGCAGAGCCAATCCACACATTTTTTCCTACATAAATCGGCAGGTTATAAACATAATGATGCTCCCGCAAAACCGGCAGTATAGGATGCCCCGACGTGCTGAACACTACGTTCGGTGCAATCAGGCAGTTATCGCCGATAAAAATATGTTCATCATCAACAAAGGTCACATTGGAATTAACCTGAATTATTCACGGCATAACAGCGGGAGCCGCTGAAAACCGCGTAGT
>JAJQCB010000185.1 GCA_021203005.1 Clostridiales bacterium
ATGCCGTAGTCTTCATTTTGAAAGTACTATTTCAGTTCGTTTCGCAATTACCTAAATAAAAATATTCCGGGATGTCCCCTTGAATACCGCGCACTGAATCGCCGCATCCGGATAATCGTCTAATTGTCCATCCAGAAGTTGATAGCCATTTGTCGCAAAATAATGGTTACCCTCCTCCACGATCAACTTATAAGAAAGCAGCTGACTCTTCTTCCTTCGTGAAGCCTACGACATCCCACGTGTTGTTCTCCACCCCGAAAATAAGTTATCCGCCGTTCACATTTGCAAAAGCGACAACAGTACGCATATATTGCTCACTTTTCGACGGCACATCAACCTTGTACTCCACGTTATCCTTTTCACCCGTTTTGATTTCTTCGATTGTCATACCTGTCTCCTTGCTTCATTTCATGGTCAAAACCCAAATCCAAAATCGTCTCTAAACGCCAGCTTTTTTTTACTATTTTTCTAGCCATGCCAGAATTTCGTCATTGCTCTGTCCACTGACGCGGATCGCAGAGTGCATCTTTGCGCCTTTGCAAATCTCTTTTACTGTCTCCAGAGACTTCTCCGGTCCGGATGAGCCGCTTGTACAAAAACATAAACATCCTTACCCGTGAAATCATACTCCGCCACAAAGGTTCTGATCAAGCGAGGGCAGCTGCCATACCACACCGGAAATCCCAGCAGGATTCGGTCATAAGAACCAAAATCCTCGACGCGCGTTGTAACTACAGGCATCTCCTTTGTCGCCAGCTCCTTGCCGCCAATCGCTATTGCCTTAAAATAGCCTCCATAATTCTTCTCGCCCTTGATTTCAAACAGATCTCCACCTGCAAGAGACTGGATACGCTCCGCAGCTTTCTTCGTAACTCCGGAAAGGGAAAAATACGCCGTCAATGTTTTCATAGTCATCCTCCATTTCTTCAGATCAGTTTCCAGATACTTGCAAACACTTTGTAAATTGTCATACGCCGTTTTCGTAGCGCGATACCATTCCCGTATTTTCTTCACTTCAAGCAGAGAAGCATCACTTTCCACAATAGAAATAAAGTCTCCTGAAAGACCGTCCCACTCTCTGATACTGCCTCTGTCCTTCAATGTCCAGTGCAGTTGCTCCAGGGTAAAATTGCCCTTTGCCGAATTGTTACGCATGGACGTCGTTGCCCAGTTTTCAGGCGAATCCGCGCCGCCCAGAGCAACCGGCACAATATGATCTATCGTAGGCTGATAATCCCAATATGCCATGTGGCACTCATCTGTTTTCCAGTGCGGATGATAGGGGAAAGCGTCTGGAAACCTGCAAGATAACACACGCAGCATTCCAGGATTTATCAGCCTCTCCCCGGAATAGCGGTCTATAAAACCGTCCCTGAAAAATTGTTCCGCCATTTCCTGCACAGTGTATCTGCGTTCCTGCCTGACAATAGGCACAAACGGGTACTCTTCCAGAATCACCTTTTGAGCTTCGTAATCATCATTATTTTTCAGAAATTTTGCTGCCTTTTCAAGCGCCGCCACCCTTGTATCAGGCATCACAGGATTCTCCCATCAACCGCTCCAACGCTTCTATTGCGTTTTCTTCATCCTGCTCCGCAGCCCTTTCATAAAACTCTATTGCTTTCTCCAGATCAATCTCACCCAGGTCTCCGTGTTCATAAAACCAGGCAATATTGGTAAATCCAAGCGAATCTCCGAGCCACGCCGCTTCGAGATAATAATCGTATGCTGCGTGAATGTCCTTCTTCACACCCTGTCCTTTCGCATACATAACCCCGAGCTGGTTGTAGCAATACGCTTCCCCTTCCAGTGCGCCCTTACGGAAATATCTTCTGGCCTGTTCATAATCATGCCCTACATCCTTCCCTTCCTGATAATACAGTCCGACATAAAAGCAGGCCCCTGCGTAACCTTCATCTGCCAGCTGTTTAAAAACAGAAAACGCTTTTTTGTAATTTTTTCGGACGCCATATCCGCAATGGAAACAGTTCACATAATTGAACACTCCCTTTTGATCACCTGCTTCTGTTCTGGATATAGCACGGTGAAGCTCGTCCCGTTCCTGCTCTTTCTTTGTGTCAACCATATATTTCCCTCAACTTTTTCGCGTAAAATTATGATACTTGCTTTTTAGTATAGCACAGGAAATTCATAAAAACGACAGTTTTCTCCATACTCCGGACAAATTCCCAGCATTATTTCTGAATCAATTTCTTTATCGCTCGTATCAATATCTCTAAATCATCCCAGAGAAACAGCCCTATCGACACCGCCAGCACGACAGTCGCCACCATATCGCTCACTTTTTTCTCCTGCGCCCTATGCATCACATACAACGCTAGGCTCAGTAGTCCTACATCTTGTCCACACGGAAATGCTTGATCATATCATTCGCCGCATCATAAGCGATCAGATAATAATACTCGTCGTCCCAGGAGAGCGCCCAAGGGCTGACCTGGTAATAAGCGCCGCCATGCCGCAGCTCCATTTCCTTTTTCACGTTCCACTGGAAATACTGAAAGCGAATCTGCTCATTTTCCGCTATCGCCTCGTGAATGGCGTCCACATTATAATAAATGCTCTCGTTCATGGTCTTGATCCGCTGCGCCACATACACCTGGTGCTGCATCTGAGTGGCCTCATGCTTACTGGCAAGTCCCTCAATCTTTTTGATCAGCTCGTTGGATTTCTTTGCAGTAATGAATTTTGCAGACTGTACGGAATCCACCAGAAGCTTCAGTTCCGCGAGCTCGAACGGACGATTGACGACCCGATAGTAATAGGTGCGCTCCTGCTGTTCCCCGATAATGTCCATTCCATACTGGCGCAGACTCTCCATATCATTGTAAAGGCTTTTTCGCTCAGCAGTAATACCATAATTGCCCAGCTTCGCGATAATCTCCGTGATATTGATACTGTGTGTCTCGTCCGTTTCCTCGAGCATGATTTTCATCAGATACAGTATTTTCAGTTTTTGATTGGATCCCTTCGCCATAACAGCTTCCTCCCTCCCCTTTGTGGTGAACTCTCATCTCCTGCATTACGATTTTGCAGAATCCCGTATTTTTTCGATCTCCTTCACCATCACCCCGGCGCAGCGCCTGGCACTGGCAAAGTTCAGATGGATATACGGCACACCGCTGCTCTTGCAGGCGTCACAGACCGTGTAGTACCTGCCGTAGAGAACCACCCGAAGCTTGGTGTGATAAGGATACTGCACGCTCTCCGTGTCAGTATCCACAATTTCCTCCGGCGATTCCACGTGCTCCGCAGCCTGTTTTTTCTCCGCCAGCCGGTTTTTCAACTCTTCGATCTCCCGCTGCAGCGTGCCGATCTCATGGCGACAGGCCTGATTTTCTTTCTTCGCCTGACGAAGCGCGCGTTCCACTTCTTCGCGCGCGGCGATTTTCCTCTGTAGCCTGGCGTCTGTTATCACTTCCGTGGACTCACTCCCTTTTCCTTCTTTCTGTTCCGGATACCAGGCAGCGAAGCGCGCTTCTTTCTCCAACAGGCTGACCTGATCCAGGGTCGCAACGATAAGCGCATAGTCTCTCGCTTTGCAGTCCATGTTCCTCCTCCGCGAACGATGATACTGTTCCATTTCGCCATTTTCACGGGCAAAGGCTGTACTGTGCATATACTGAGACTGTCTATGTATAGTGTGTCACTTGAAAAAGCGGAATAATTATCTGTCTGCTATGGCGTATCCAGAATGTTCAAGCGCATCCAAAGCCTTTTGATAATTCTTTTCTTTTATAAAAATATAATCTGTATTATAGGTGGATACCGCAAAAATTGAGATGCCATTGTCTGCCAGGATTGTAGAAATTCTTGATAATATTCCAATCAGTGAAAAATCCAGAACACCCTGGATACAAAAGCCCTTCCATCCATCATCACGCTGGATTACATTTGACGGGACATCTCTCGTAAGACATACGAGAGAATTTTCCTCAGTCGTTTTCCCTGTAAAATAATATTCTGCGGCTGAATTTACAAGCGAATAATCTTCAACCTTGCATACGGTGAAATCTTTATCCAGCAGCTTTAATTCCATACCGTTACCTCAACTTCCGTTTTTCGTTCTGATTTATCTGATCCTGTTCCCTGGTTTGAAAATCACGAGAATTTCTTTCTCTGAAAGCCAGGCGGTCAGTTCTTTCTTTACCGAAGCTATCTTGTATAAAGGAATATGGAAATCATCCAGCCAGACCAGAAGCGTCCTTTCCTTTTCCGGTGCAAATTCCACGATTGCTTCGTATATATTAGCACCATCCATGATTTTCAGTCGCTGGTTATACATAAATTCTGTTTTGAGTTCAAACATATATCGAGGCATAATGCTCATCCACTCTCTGGTTCTTGCGGCGACTTCAAACTTTTACGCCGGAGTCGGCTTTTATAATATATCCTGCTCCAAAAACAGGTTCCTCGTCATCTTCATAATGCTCCAGCTTGAAAATCACAGGCCGGACGTCATCATTGCAGCAGGCGATATGCACCAGATCATGTCCAAACACTTTACCGCCGCCTGCAAGCGTCGTTGCCTATAAACAGACTGCCTGCAAGGCCATCGCACAAAACCCTTTCGGACATTCGTTTCCAAACGGGTCGGAGGTGATGAACTTTTCCTCGACAAATTGGAAGTTGCTGATTATCCGAACATTTATTGATTATTTGTATCATGTGACCCCAAGGTATTCGGAAAATTTGTTCATATTGCGAAACAGCTTGTTTCTTAATTTCATTTTCTTTTTCTTCCAATTGCGAAACAAGTTGTTTCGCAATTATCTCATCAGAAAACAAGCGATAAAATTGATTCATATAGAGCAGATTTCTCGGTGAAAACGACTTTGCATCCGGAAGTAATTTTTTCAAATCCTTACTAATCTGTGAATAAAAATGCGATCCCCAATCATAGGATGATTTTGCTTTTTCCACATCACGTCCAAGCGACCAGTAAAATTTCAGCATTTCTTCGTTAACACGCACAGCCGCTTTTATTTGGCAACTTCTATATCTCCAAGGTGCTTTCCGAGGTAGAAACTTCCGAATCTCTTCCGCCATATCACCTGCCTTTCCCGCGTTTCCAGAGCGCATAGATTCCGAACCCGCAGGCTGCAAGCGCCGCTATACCTGCAGCCACTGCCCATAGGAACGGGCGGCCACTGTCGCCTGCCTTTGCCGCGATCACCGGCGGCGTTTCCTCACATTATCTTCACTGATATAGCGACGCACCATCCAGGCAGACATACTCATCATTATCCGATTCGAAACCGTTGATGGAAATGAAGCCGATCCCACCGACCTTGATGCCTTTAATTGCGGCGACCTGCCGAACCTCCTCCTGTATCTGCTTTTGTGTCATAGGCGCCGCAAGATATTTGACTTCGTAAATATCAAAAACATCCTTCCTTTGCAAAACCACATCAAACTCGCCATGGGTTCTGGTAACGGAATCATCGTAATAATAGGTGCCAATATTCAATACACCCTTTAATTTCCGACTCTGGACCTGTCTGGAAAAATAAGTACGGCAAACATCCTCAAACCGATGAGAAATAAAGGTCACCAGGGATGGCTCTATATACTCCTCAAAGAAGGCTTCTGCCCCTAAGATCTGCAATGCGCTTTTATTACTGTAAACATAAGTATAGAAGAAGCGCAGCAGGTTGTCAGTGATCTCATATCTTGCCTTTCGATGATCATTAGGCTTATTAATAGGTACGACCCTGGATACCAGCTCCATATTGAGCAGTGTTTTCATCTGCTTACTGAGCAGTCCGTTTGATGTCATATTCAGCTTTTCTTCAATCTCTGTATATCTCTTTTTGCCGTTCGCAATAGCGAACAGGATACGCTCCATATTACTGCTAACCGAGAGATCGGACAGCAGCAGATTATCAGCGTAATGATAGACGGCGCTGGATGGATTAAGGATCGTGCGTATCACATTCTCTTTCAGGGACGCGGAAGGCATCAACATCTCATTGATATATGGAGAGCCCCCAAAAACTGCATACATTCCAACCTTGTCATATGGAGTTTTCTCGGGATAGAATGCCGAGACGGTCCTATAATCCAGCTCTTTCAGACAAATAACGGTCGTGAACCTGCCATAGAGTGCATTTTTTTCCTCCAACAGATCTTTCATCATTCCCACGTGGGAGCCGGAGATAAACAGTCGAATGTTGGCAAGACTATTATCAATGATATTCTGAAACAGGGAATCCACGGTCTCTGGCTCCGTGAACTGCTTAAGATATGGATACTCGTCAATGATAATATTCAGCGTCTCAGGCAGTGTATTCAGATAAAGGAACACATCCATAAAGCTGTTGAATGATATGGCAACAGGCAGCAGCTTCATACGCACAAGCACTGATGCAAAACCCTCAATGTTATCCTTCATCGGCGCTCTCAGGCATTCATAATACACGGTCTTATCCGAGTGATCTTTCAGCGCGTGAGTAAGCAAAGTTGTTTTGCCGATTTTGCGCTTACCGTAGATCATCATGCTGCCTCCTGGTTGATCCAGTATCTCCTGTATTATGGCAAGCTCATTCTCACGACCAATAAACATGGGATGCCTCCTTTGCTGAATTCGGATTCACTGAATTTGAATTCAGTATATCAATCAAAACGGCTTTTGTCCAGTATTTTATTATACTAAAAAGACTGAAAACCTTGCGTTTCCAGCCTTTCAATCACGTCGCTAAGAGGATTTGAACCTCCGGCCTACCGCTTAGGTCACTTATAAACGATTTTTAGTGCAAAATGGCAAAATTTTCGCACAGAAA
>JAJQCB010000179.1 GCA_021203005.1 Clostridiales bacterium
GGAAAAGATCCTTACTGGCTGTAAGGTATCTAACCCATAAATACATTGTAGTAGGGAAAGGAAAAAGGAACGGGTATTGTCAATTTTGTTTACCGGAAATACCCGAAAGTCGTGGAAAGCATGAAAAACAGGGCGGAGTCTTACAATAAGCTGACGGAGGAACTGTTTGAGGAGGAAAAGAAGGGCAATCTCTTTGTCATCGCGCCGCGGGATACGTTTGGCGTGGGGCGTACCGAGGGGAAATGGGAAATGCTCGGGAAGCTGTATCAGGAAGGGCTGGATGTTGCCCGGGAGCGGATGCCGGAGTTGCGTGAATATTTAAGCTGACTGTTAACCGCGACATACCATCGGGTATTACGCACATTTCGCGATCGAGGGCAGGCATAATTTATAGAAAACTGTGATATTTATAATGTGCATGTACTGCTCAGATTACACGAAGGGAACGAGAATGGAAATATTGCTGATTCGTCACGGACAGATCAGAGGAAACCTGGAGGGGCGATATATCGGGCGGACGGATGAACCGCTTCTGGAGTCCGCGCGGGAAAGCCTGCGCAAGTCCCCCTATCGGGAATTTCAGCCGGAGATCGTTTATGTAAGTCCGATGCTTCGCTGCCGGGAGACGGCGGAGATTCTTTTTGGGGATGATTATTTGATAGACAGGAATCTTCGGGAAATGGATTTTGGCGACTTTGAGAATAAGAATTATGAGCAGCTGAAAGACGAACCCATATACCAGGCTTGGATTGATTCCGGCGGGATGTTGGCGTTTCCGGGAGGAGAGGATCCGAAAAATTTCAGGATGCGGTGCCGAAAAGCATTTGAGCGTGATGTAGAAGAAGCTGCCCGGAAAGAAGTAAAAAAAATTGCCTTTGTGGTTCATGGGGGAACGATTATGTCAATCATGGAGGAATACGGTATGCCAAAGGGTGACTTCTACCGTTGGCAGGTAAAGAATGGGGAGGGGTATTACTGCATTTGTACAGGAAATGTGAGGGATGGTGTTCTTCTATCCGCAAGAATCTGATATGTTTTGAAATATTATGCAGGCAGCCATTATGGCTGTCTGCTTTGTGCATATAGTGTTTCAGGGGCAGAGAAATCTGCCCTCAAATTTTGCCATCCATTTGTTGATCTGCCGGGTCAGCGTGCCGACCAGGATCGCAGCAGCCAGAGTTCCCTCCCGGACGCCCTCGATGGAGCGCAGGAATACAAATGATACCAGGCAGGCCAGGGCAACCAGCGAAACGTCAAAGATGACTTTCATGGTGGAAAATTTAACAGGAGCTACTTTGCAGACGGTCAGGACAAATCCCTCTCCGGCCAGGGTGACGATTTTGGATGTGACTTCCATGCTGACGCCGGTCGCCACCAGGACGATTCCGATGGCGCAGCAGAGCCACTGCTCCGGGTAGGAGGATGGCGAGATGCCGGAAATCAGATTGAGCGTGAAATCGGTGAGTACGCCGAAGACCAGCGCTACCGGGAGCTGCAGCAGCTGGATGAGCTGATATCTTTTCCTGAGAATCAGAATCTGCAGCGCAATCAGGGTACAGTGCAGCGCGATGGTAGCCTGCCCGACCGTCAGGGAAGAAACCATACTCAGCGCGTAGGGAAAGCTGGAGATCGGGGAGGTGCCCAGATTCCCTTTGATGGAAAAGGCGACGCCGAAAGCCATAACGAAGAGGCTGACAATCAGAAAGATACTCCGGCGGATGATTTCACCGGCAGACATGTTTTTCAATTGTGTTTCTGATTTATCCTGCATAAAAAACTTCCTCCCTGTTATTTCGCAATATGTGTTATAAATTACTTAAAATCTTTCCGGCGGAAAAAACAGCTCCGGGAAGCAGTTCCCCAAAGCTGTTTTTCGTAATCTGTTCTGAAATGATTGAATCGAAATATTACATCTTCCCGATTGTGAAAATCTATTTTTTCTCCGCCGGTGTCGGTCTGCGCAGGAACGCGAATGTGATGAAAGATACCACCGTAACGCCGATCATCATATAGATCGTGCTAAGATAAGACTGGCTCATGTCGTAGAGCTTTCCGGCGATCGTGGAAGCAAAGGATCCGATCAGCATGTTGGTAACGATCACGGAGAAGTTTATGGAATAGTAAGTTCTGCCGAAGAAATCGCTGATGACCGCGGACTGCATCGGGGTAACGCCGCCGTACGCAAAACCGCCTACCAGGAATCCGATCACAATCAGACCAAAATTGCCGGTCTGAAGAGCCATGAGCAGAATGAGCGCTGCGATGATGAAAGATACCATATCTACGATCATTGTGAGGCGATAACCTTTTCTGTCATACAGTGCGCCGTAGATAACTCGTCCGATACCGTTGAGGATGGAGATAAGGCCAACCACGGTAGCGATGTTGCCGTCTGACACATTCGGTCCGACCTGAGTGGCGATACCGCTGGCCTGTCCGACCAGTGTAAGGCCGGCTGCGCTGACCATGATAGCCCAGATATACATCAGCCAGAAGCTTGGCATGCGGACCATCTGTCCGGTGTTGACATCGGTTGCCGGCTCACGCACAATCTTTTTGCTGTTTGACGCGGGCGGGGTGAAATCATCACCCGGTCTCACGACGAAGAAGCTGCAGACAATCATGACCACAAATATAATGATACCCATGATGCGGAATGTCGTGCACCAGGTATCGCTGCCGTCAGAGGGCGTCACCGCCGCAAATAATTTGCCGACGATAAAGCTGCTCAGGCCGAATCCCATCAGCAGAATGCCGGAGATAAGACCCTGCTTGTCCGGGAACCATGCGCTGATCGTTCCCATGATTGCGTTGTAAGCGAATCCTGCGCCCAGTCCGCAGAGCACGCCGAAACCAAGATACAGCATGGCGGGGGATGTCTTTGTCAGGGATGCCACAAAAAAGCCTGCGAGCAGCAAAATACCTGACAGAAGAATATAAATGCGCGCTTTTACTTTTTTCGATAAAATTCCGGCAATCAGGCTGCCCAGGCAGAAGAACGCCATGACAATGGTAAAGGTCAGGGACAGCTGTGCAGCAGTCCAGTCCGGACGCGAAGCGCCGATGGATTTGGACATCACCGACCAGGAATAAATCAGTCCCGCCATCAGCAGGACGACTACGCCGATGATGGCGTAAACCCAGCGATTTAAACTTTTCATTTTTCGAAACCTCCTCTTTTCATGTCACTTTTATGAATTTCTTAACCGGATTATTATAACTGATATGGATATATTGTGCAAGATATATTTTGAACTCCGTTAGAGAATGCCAAAGTCAGTGGAAATCTCTGAACAATGGTATGCAAAGAAAATTGTCGGAATTCATGAGCAGTCTTTCTGAAAAGTGAATGAAGTCTTAAGAATCTATGAAAAGCGGCCGCAGCGGCCACTAAACTCTTCCTTTTTTGGAAAAAATAGTGTAGAATATGGCGAAAAGATGCCGTGGAGGAAACGTGTCACGGCAAAAATGACATAGTTGTGCCGCAGCAGACACGGCAGTATTACAGTGTATAGGCATAGAGGAGAGCAAGATGAATATTGTATTTTTGGATGCGGATTCTATCGGTGCGGATATTGACCTCTCCGGATTTTCCGATCTGGGAACGGTAACATTGTACGGACACACCGCAGATTCTGAGATGCCGGAACGGATCCGGGAGGCGGATGTGATTATTGTAAATAAGATGGAAGTAAATGAGGGGACGGTCGGGGAAGCGCCCCGGTTGAAACTGGTATGTGTGACAGCCACCGGCACGAACAATCTCGATAAAGATTTCCTGGAAAGACGCGGGATCGCATGGCGGAATGTGGCCGGTTATTCCACAGAGAATGTGGCGCAGCATACGTTTGCCCTGCTGTTTTACCTGCTGGAGAAGATGAGTTATTACGATCATTATGTAAAATCCGGAAAATACGTGTCGGATGACTCATTTTCTCATTTTTCCAATGTGTTTCACGAGCTTCAGGGACTGACCTGGGGCATTATCGGTCTGGGGAATATCGGCCGGCGGGTGGCGGATATCGCGAAAGCTTTCGGCTGCCGGGTGATCTATTATTCCACATCGGGAAGTCCGGCTCAGGATGGATATCATCAGGTGAATCTGGACACCCTTTTAACAACATCGGATATTGTATCGGTTCATGCGCCGTTAAATGAGAATACGCTGGATCTGATGGACGCCGAGGCATTTCACAAAATGAAACAGTCCGCGATTTTCATCAATGTGGGACGGGGGCCTATTGTGGTGGAGGAAGATCTGGCGGACGCGCTGGAGCGCGGAGAGATTGCGGCCGCCGGACTGGATGTGCTGCGGCAGGAGCCGATGGCGGAGGATAATCCGCTGCGGAGGCTGACGGACAGCACGAAACTGGTGATCACACCCCATATTGCATGGGCCAGCGTGGAGGCACGCACACGACTCATGGGTATTGTTCTGGAGCAGGTGAGAGAATTTTTCCTGGGATAATTTTATGAAAAACAAGAGTTTCTGGTTAAAAATTATAGTTTCTGCGGTTTTGATTGGTATTATTATCTATACATTCCGCGGTTCCTGGGGGGATATCTGGCAGCAGGTGAAGCAGACTTCGCCGGTGATTCTGGCAATGATCGGAGGAGCATCTGTTGTATACCATCTGTTCGAAGCGTGGATTACGTATTCTCTGGCGAGGGAGTACAACCCGCGGTTCCGATACCGGGACGCCGTTTACTGCGCCTTTTTCTGCTCGTTTTACCGCTTATCTACATTGGGGAGCGGAGCCGGCATCGCGGCGGTGATTTTTCTGGGGAAAAAGCATGTGGGTTACTCGGAGGCGACAGGGCTGTATGCGATCCAATATATTCTGCATAAAGTCAGTATTGCGCTGTTCAGCGGGATTTTCTTTCTGATTAACTGGCGGGTGATGGCAGCGCATTACCGGAATTATGCACCGTACCTGATTCTGGCATACGCTTTGACTGTGCTGATTTCCATCGCATTGGTGCTGGCGGTGATTTATCCGAAATTTCACCGGCTGATTCTCTGGCTGGTGCGAAAGCTGAATTACAAAAATAAGCTGGATGGTGCTGTGGTAAAGCTGGAGGCGAGCATTGGTATACTGGAACAGTCCGGGACAAAATTGCTGAAGGATGGGAAGACGCTGGTGTCCTGCGTGGTGAGAAATATTGCAAAATTATTTTTCTGGTACAGTATTCCGTTTTTGATTTTGTGCCAGTCGGGGGTGATGACGCTCCGGACCTCGCTTTCCGTTACCTCCCTTTCTGTAATGACTGCAGCGGTGATTCCTACTCCGGCGGGCATCGGGTCGACGGAACTGATCATGACCGGTTTGTTTGGCGTGCTGGTCGATGTGAATCAGGCCATGGCAATCACGCTGCTTTACCGGACAGCGACATTTATTTTTCCCTTTGTGGTGGGAGCAGGATGTATTCTCGGGGAACGCGTGGTGAAGCGGTTCAGGAGGCTGAATCCGAGGTAGCGGTATTGTGTTTTCCGGGCAGGGCAGGTGTAAATTGTGCGTGCGGTATGGAGGACTGTGAATAGTAACACCTCAACCAGCCGGTATAAAATGATTGCCCGGCGTAAGAAATTGCTGATATGATATATGTAATATGAAATGATATAAGTGGCAAGAGGACATATGAGAGAACTACCGAAACTGATGATTTTTGACATGGACGGCCTGCTTTTTGACACGGAGCGCCTGTTTATGAATATGAAAAATAAGATTCTGACAGATTACGGTTACCCGGCCAGGCAGGAGGATTACGTGCAGACCATCGGTCTGTCCGGAAATCAGCTTCGGGATAAGCTGGCGGAACTATACGGCCCGGAATATCCGGCGGATGAGATCAGCCGGAAAACGAGAGCCGTGGTTAACACATATCTGGAGGAGCATGGTCCTGATGTGAAGCCGGGCATCCGTGAGTTGCTGCATTGGCTGCGGGACCGGGAGATTCCCTGCTGTGTGGCTTCCTCTACCCGGCATGCTTATGTGGAAAAATACCTGCGGCTTGCGGATCTGGATGACTGTTTTTCCTTTGTGATCGGCGGGGAGGAAGTGAGCTGTTCCAAGCCGGCGCCGGATATTTTCCTTGCCGCCTGCAAAAAAGCGGCGGCGAGACCGGAGGATGCCTGTGTGCTGGAGGATTCGGAAAATGGTGTCCGGGCCGCGTCGGCGGCAGGAATTCCGGTGATCTGTATTCCGGATCTGGTGTATCCGTCTCCGGAAGTGGCTGCGATGGCGGCGGCGGTGGTGCCGTCGGCAGATGGGATTGTGAGAATGCTGTGCGGGAAAATACTGTAGTTATTAACTCTTGATAATGTTATATGATCAAATTTTTCTATGCCTCTTGTATTCCACTGAGGCATGTGTTATCATAACAGACAAATGAAAACTCTTCAGGGCAGGGTGCGATTCCCGACCGGCGGTACAGCCCGCGAGCGCGAGAGCGTTGATTTGGTGACTCCCAGATGGGACATTCCAAAGCCGACAGTGATGGATGTTCACGATTGCAATCAATTCGTGGCAATTTCCAAAGTCTGGATGGAAGAAAAGTTTTGCTATGCAGATAGCTTATTTTGATACCAACAGCCCTGAGAGAACTCTCAGGGTTTTCTTTTGTAAGCCTGCAAATAAAAAGTCAAGAGGAAAATGGGAATTTTTCAAATAAATTT
>JAJQCB010000133.1 GCA_021203005.1 Clostridiales bacterium
ATTTAAATCTTGAAGAAATGCATAAAGTTTGATAATATTCTGATAGAAACAAAGAGAGGTGCCTTATGTTTTTTAAACGGAAAGTATATGATAGACTTCTGGAATGGAAGAAATTATATTCGGATAAGTATGCCGTGCTGTTAGAAGGGGCGCGGCGGGTAGGTAAATCAACAATTGCAGAACATTTTGCACAAAATGAATATAGATCATATATTTTGATTGATTTCGGCGCGGTGTCACAGGAAATTATGGCATGTTTTGATGACATTTATAATTTAAATCTGTTTTTTTTACGTTTGCAGGCGGTGACAGGAATTGATCTTTATGAACATGATTCGGTAATCATTTTTGATGAGGTGCAATTATATCCGAAAGCAAGACAGGCAATCAAACAGTTGGTGAAGGATGGAAGATATCACTATATTGAGACCGGATCTCTGATTTCTATAAAAAAAAATGTAAAAGACATTTTGATTCCATCCGAGGAAATGAAAATTTCGGTATATCCTATGGATTATGAAGAGTTCTGTGACGCGGCAGGAATGAATTATTCTCTGTTGAGGGAACTGAGTGTAATGCACGAAAAGCTTGGCCAGCAGGTGAACCGCAAACTTATGCGGGATCTGAGGTTATATATGGCTGTGGGCGGGATGCCGCAGGCGGTAGAAGCTTATGTAGATGGCAGTAATTTTACAGCCATTGATCAGGTGAAAAGACAGATTATAGCTTTATATGAGGCGGATTTTAAAAAAATTGACCCATCGGGGAAATTAGCAATGATGTATCGCTCGATACCGGCGCAGCTTGCAAGGGATACAAAGAAATATCGAATTTCAACAGCCACAGGGAAAAGAAAATCAGTAAAAGATGAGAGGTTATTGTATGATTTGATTGATTCCAAAACGGTATTGCCCTCGTATAATTCCACAGATCCGAGAGTAAGTCTGTCGTATACAAAGGATCTTGACAGTTACAAATTATATGTTGCGGATACCGGTTTGTTTGTTACGCTGTTGTTTTCTGACAGATCCGCGGCTGAAAATGAGCTTTATGCAAAGTTGCTGTCAGATAAACTCCCGGCAAATCTGGGGTATTTATATGAAAATCTGGTTGCGCAGATGCTGGCTGGATCAGGGAGAGAATTGTATTATCACACGTGGAAAAAAAAGGATGGCACACATTATTATGAAGTTGATTTTTTATTTTCAGAAGGGACGAAAGTATCGGCCATTGAGGTGAAGTCTTCCGGAACAGGAAAGCACGAATCTCTGACGGAGTTCAAAACACGATATGCCAGACATGTGGGAAAATGTTACATTCTTTCGCAGAAAGATGTAGATATGAAGGAGGGTATTCATTTTTTGCCGGTTTATATGACGCCATTTTTGGGAATGAATGAGCAGATATGAAATGCTGCGAAGTAATTAATGAGGAGGATTTTACCATGACCAGAGATGAAGCATGGGAACTATTGACAGAATATAATAAAGAGTCATTTCATCTGGAGCACGCGCAGACCGTGGAACAGACCATGCGTTATTTTGCGGAACAGCTCGGATACGGGGAGGAAAAGGATTTCTGGGGTATCGTGGGGCTCCTCCACGACCTGGATTTTGAGCAGTATCCGGAGCAGCATTGTATCAAGAGCCAGGAAATCATGCGGGAACGCGGTGTGGATGAGCGAATCATTCATGCTACAGCCAGTCACGGGTATGGCATCACTGTGGATATACAGCCGGAACATGAGATGGAAAAGGTTCTTTATGCAGTGGATGAACTGACCGGGCTGATCGGGGCGGTGGTGCTGATGCGTCCGTCGAAGAGCGTCCAGGATCTGGAACT
The DNA here is from genome assembly GCA_021203005.1 of Clostridiales bacterium. GTDB lineage: Bacteria > Bacillota > Clostridia > Lachnospirales > Lachnospiraceae > Eubacterium_I. The sequence continues at coordinate 1,843 of JAJQCB010000133.1, forward strand.
CAAATCTGTAAAAAAGAAGTATAAGAGCAAGGGATTTGCCGCGGGGTGCGACCGCGAAGTGATTCAACGCGGGGCGGATATGCTGGGATGGACGCTGGACGAGCTGATTACGAGGACGATAGAGGCGCTCCGTACATTTCAGGCGTAAGTGCCGGCATATATCTGGCGAGTGACGAGTTGGATCGTGCTGAAATTACGATATAATGAGCGCAAGTGAGTCAACGTGCTTGCACGATTGACGAACGGCGAAATGCAATCATGTGCTGTTTTTGCACATGATATAACACTGAATGGAGACGAACATGCAGAATTTTACATACTATACCCCTACGGAGATTATTTTCGGCAGAGGTGCCGAAAAAGAGGCAGGACGGCTTGCGGCGAAGTGGAATGCCAAAAAGGTTCTGATCGTCTATGGCGGCGGGAGCGCGGTTCGCAGCGGACTGCTGGCTGTCATTGAAGCGGAACTGGATGCGGAGGGTATTGCGTGGGAGACGCTTTCCGGCGTGCAGCCCAATCCCCGCCTGGCGCTGGCGCGGGAGGGCGTAAAAAAGGCGGTTGCCTTTGGCGCGGATCTGATTCTGACCGTGGGCGGCGGCAGTGTGATTGATACAGCCAAAGCGGTTGCTATCGGGGCGGCCAATCCGGACACGGATCTCTGGGATTTCTGGACAGGGAAGGTGAAGAAGCCGGAGCAGGTTCTGCCTGTCGGTGTTGTTCTCACCATTGCTGCGGCCGGAAGTGAGACCAGTGACTCCGCTGTCCTGACTAATGAGGAGACCGGGACGAAAAAGGGATACGGAGGAGATTTTGTCCGCCCGAAGTTTGCGATGATGAACCCGGAACTGGCAGTTACACTGTCGCGCTACCAGGTTGCCTGCGGCGTGGTGGATATCCTAATGCATACGCTGGAGCGCTATTTTACCCCGGTGGAGGGAAACCATCTCACGGATGAGATCGCGGAGGGGCTGATGCGGACCATCATCTGCGAGGGAAAGAAGGTCTATGACAATCCTGCCGATTACGACGCCATGAGTGAAGTAATGTGGTGCGGTAGTCTCTCGCACAATGGGCTGACCGGTCTGGGCCGCGGCAAGGATTTTTCCTGTCACAAGCTGGGGCATGAGATTGGCGGGATGTTTGACGAGCCTCACGGCGCGACGCTCTCCGCTGTCTGGGGGAGCTGGGCGCGGTATGTGTACCGTCAGGATATAGCACGGTTTGCACGCTACGGGCGTAAGGTCTGGGGGATTGCCAGTGATGCGGCCGGGGATGAAGAGGTTGCTCTTGCCGCCATCCGGCGGACGGAGGAATTTTTCCGCTCTCTGGATATGCCGGTGTGTCTGGGAGAGCTAGGTATGGGTGTGCAGCCGGAGGGGGTGCTGCAGAAGATGGCGGACAGCGCGACAAACGGTGGCACGGTGAAGCTCGGCAGCTTTTGCCCCATGGACGCGGCGGATATGGTGGCGATTTATCAATGTGCAAATCATGTGTAGATTTGCAGGCGGCGCGGATTTTACAAGTGGCGGGGAGGATAGGAGGCAGAATATGTCCGGAAAACGTGAAAACTATATTACCTGGGATGAATATTTTATGGCGGTGGCGAAGCTGGCCGGGATGCGGTCCAAGGATCCGAATTCCCAGGTGGGCTCCTGCATCGTGAGCGAGGATAACAAGATTTTGTCTATGGGATACAACGGTTTCCCGCGCGGGTGTTCCGACGATGAGTTCCCCTGGGCGCGGGAGGGCGACGAGGGGGAGACCAAGTACCCGTATGTGGTTCACAGCGAGCTGAATGCCATTCTCAATTACCGTGGCGGAAACCTGGACGGGGCGAAGCTGTACGTTTCTCTTTTTCCCTGCAACGAGTGCGCCAAGGCAATCATACAGTCCGGCATCAAGACGATCGTATATGCGGAGGATAAATATGACGGGACACCGTCTGTGCTGTCATCCAAGCGGATGCTGGATGCAGCAGGGGTGCGTTATTATCGTTATCAGCCCTCAGGGCGGACGTTGGAGATAACGGTATAGATGCCTACAAACCATCTTGAGATTTTATCTGGTTTGCGAAATTATGCATGGAATCGCTTCGTCCATTATGTATTGAGTAAACAATTCGATTGCCGGGCGGTCTATATTCTTTCGCCATATCATTTCTATATTTAATGGTATATTTTCCTCTAATTCAAGACAACGGAGATTGTCAAAGCCACTCAAAGGTGCCAGGTCTGACTGAATTGTCACAACATTTCCCAGATTTGCTGTCATTAACAACGTTTCAATGTAAGGGTAATATGCCACTATATTTGCTTCAAATCCCGCGGCACGGCAAAGGGATTGTGAAAAATCATGAGGTAATCGCTCCTGCATCGGGTCAGGGAAAATAAATTTTCGATCTTTCAACTGAGAGATATTGATTTTGTCCAATTTTGCCAGAGGGTCTGACTTGTGCACCACGGCAATCAGATGACCATGATCCACGGTGAAAGATTGAAAACCGGGCGGGACAGCATTCTTCTTTTCATCTGATAATTGAAATGCGATATCCACATAATCCGCTTCAAGGGCCGTGCTTAGCTGGTTCCAATTCATACGTTGAATATCAATTTCTATCTTTGGGAATTTCTCATGAAAAGAGGATACAATATCGGGAAGCTTTTTGATAAAGTCTGTCCCTAAACAGCCGATTACTAAATGAGATTGACCAATCAAAGCAGTATATTTTACATCATTTAGAATTTCCGGGATTTGCGAGTAAAACTTTGCAGTCCGCTGATAGAGGATTTGCCCGGCCGGAGTCAGATCAATCTTGTTTTTTTGTCGGTTAAACAGTCGTATGCCCAGTTCCTGTTCAAATTCTTTCATATGGATGCTCAGTGCAGGCTGGCTGATGTACAGCAATTCTGCTGCCTTTGTGATGTTCTTCATTTTGGCTACGATTGTAAAATAATATAATTTGTTATAATTCAGCATCTTTCCGACCTTGCTATTTAGAAAACTTATGTTAACCATCATTTTAACATATTTTACAAACAAGTCAATCCTGATGTAGTCTAATATTATACAAATTGTTTGTAAGTCGATGAAAAGATGGGGGTGAACGAGACAAAAATACCAACAGCTGCGCGAAATAATAATGTAAATTTTCGGGAGGTAATCATGAGGACTATTATGAAAACAGATATGGCAGTGGTAGCTGCCGGGTTATCCGGTCTGGCAGCGGCTATTTCAGCAGCGGAAAATGGCCTGAGTGTGATAGCAGTGGAGAAGGCATCTGGAACAGGAGGAGCCGCAAACATGGGTATGGGACCGCTGGGAATCGGAACAAGGCAACAAAAGGAAAATGCATTTAATATGACCCCGGGGGAAGCTTTTCGGATCCATATGAATTTTGTGCATTGGAATGCAGACGGAAGGCTCGTACACGATTATTATTTTAAATCTGCTTCCACGATTGAGTGGCTTGAGGATATGGGTGTCGAATTTTTTCCGCCGATTACAGCATATGCTGTTTCGGAGCGACAGCGGGCATATGCGACAGCATATCCCACCGGCCATTGTGTCAAACCGGAGGGCGGTGGTATGCCGGGACCGCGTTGTGCCGGGACGATGATTAAACGGATGACAGAGCGCGCACTCGAGTTGGGAGTTAAGTTCCTGTTTCAGACTCCGGCAAAAAAAATTCTGATGGAAGATGGAAAAGCAGTTGGCATTCTTGCGGTGGATGCGGAAGGAAATGAAATTGAAATCAGAAGTAAAGCGGTTGTTATAGCCACCGGAGGATTTGGAGATAATCCCAAGCTGATCAAGGAACGTTTGGGATATGAGTGGGGAAAAGATTTGTTTTCTTTTCGCATTCCGGGCATGACGGGGGATGGTATAGATATGGCATGGGAAGTTGGCGCGGGGCATTCCAATATGATGATGGAACTGATGTATCAGTGCCCGGACAACATGAACGTATTTACTTTAGACGGTGCATTCCGTCAGCCGTGTCTGTTTGTAAATCGTCATGGAGAACGGTTTATGAATGAGGATGGCGCCATCAATTCTACATTTACAGGGAATGCGATTGTAAGGCAGCCTGGACACGTCGTGGTCTCTGTTCTGGATTCTAAAATGGTAAAATATTACAAACGCAACGGCGTTGATTTTGTAGATCATGTACACGGATGTGATCTTTTCAGTCATTTTGAGGATGCTGTCAGCCAGGCTCAGGCTATGGGATATGAATATCTTTACTGTGCGGATACACTGGAAGATCTGGCAGAACAGGCAGGTCTGGATGTGGAGCGTTTTCTGAATACAGTTGAGGAGTACAATGAGATGTGTGAAGATCGCTACGATGGTTTGTTTGAAAAAGATCCTCAATATATGCGCCCAATCGAGAAAGGGCCGTTTTACGCACTGAAATATTTTGCCGGAGCGTATGGAACACTCGGAGGTATTCGAATTAACTATAAGACGGAAGTAGTGACAGATGAGGATGAGGTGATCCCCGGTCTTTATGCTGTCGGCTCAGACGCATGTAATATCTTTGGCGATTGCTATCCTTTTACACTGGGCGGAAATACTATGGGGTTTTGCCTGAATACAGGCCGTATGGCCGGGGAGTACGCAGCGGAATTTATAGAAAATATATAAGTTAT
>JAJQCB010000164.1:0-5256 GCA_021203005.1 Clostridiales bacterium
CGGACATGAGGTCTACATTGATATTGGAAAAACCGGCTTTCCGCGCCGCGTCATAACTTTTCAGAAAGTCCTCGTAGGAGTGGATTCTTCCCAGCAAAAGCAGTTCTTTTCTTTTTACTGACTGCAGCCCCAGACTGAGACGGTTTATCCCCAGCCGGTACAGCGCCCGCGCCTTGTCTCCGGTCAGTGTGCCGGGATTGCACTCCATCGTAATCTCCGCATCGGGGCAAATATGAAAAGCACCGGAGACAGCTCCCATCAAACGCGCAATCTGGCGCAAATCCAGAATAGAAGGTGTTCCTCCGCCGATAAATATACTGGTCACCTGATACTGCCTGTAATCCGACGCCAGAATACAGATTTCCTCTACCAACCGGTCCACATAAGATTGGCGCACAGCCGGATTCGCCGGTGCAGACAGAAAATCACAGTATTCACATTTTTTTACGCAAAACGGAATATGTATGTACAGCTCCAGCTCCCGCACGCCAGTCCCTTCCTTTCTTCCTTGCCGTAACGTATCATGTTAAAAGTTCACACTAGTTTTCATCCAGCTTCAGCACGCTCATAAACGCCTTCTGCGGTATTTCCACATTGCCGACCTGGCGCATGCGCTTCTTGCCCTCTTTCTGCTTTTCCAGCAGCTTCTTTTTCCGCGTGATATCGCCGCCGTAGCACTTGGCCAGGACATCCTTGCGCATCGCCTTGACCGTCTCACGGGCGATAATCTTGCCGCCCACGGCCGCCTGAATCGGAATCTCAAAGAGATGGCGGGGGATCTCGGCTTTTAACTTTTCACACATCTTCCGCCCGCGCTCATAGGCGCTGCCGGAAAAGACAATAAAGGAGAGCGCATCCACCTCCTCACGGTTGATCAGAATATCCAGCTTGACCATATCGGAGCGCTGATATCCTTTCAGTTCATAATCAAAGGAAGCATATCCTCTGGAGCGCGACTTCAATGCATCAAAGAAATCATAGATAATCTCATTTAACGGCAGATCATATTTGAGCAGCGCCCTGGTCTCCTCCATATATTCCATACTGATATAAGTGCCGCGGCGCTCCTGGCAGAGATCCATAATCGCACCGATGTACTCGCTGGTCACCATAATCTCCGCGCTCACCATGGGTTCCTCCATATATTCAATCTGCGTCGGTTCCGGCAGATTGGAGGGATTCGTCAGCTCGATCATTGTCCCGTCCGTCTTATATACACGGTAAACCACACTGGGAGCCGTCGTCACCAGGTCAAGATTATACTCCCGCTCCAGTCGCTCCTGAATGATTTCCAGGTGAAGCAGCCCCAGAAACCCGCAGCGGAACCCGAACCCCAGCGCGATGGAGGTCTCAGGTTCAAAAAAGAGGGAGGCATCGTTTAACTGCAGCTTCTCCAGCGCATCCCGCAGGTCGGGATACTTCGCCCCGTCCGCCGGATACAGGCCGCAATACACCATGGGATTTACCTTTTTATAACCCGGAAGCGGCTCCGCACAGGGCATATTCCGGTTCGTGATCGTATCACCCACGCGGGTGTCCCGGACATTCTTAATGCTGGCTGTAATATAGCCGACCATACCGGCGGAGAGCTCCTCACAGGGGATAAACTGCCCCGGGCCAAAATACCCGACCTCCACCACATCTGCCGCCGCGCCGGTCGCCATCATACGGATGGGAGTGCCTGTCCGCACCGTCCCTTCCATAATGCGGCAGAACACAATCACACCCTTATAAGAATCATAGACAGAGTCAAAAATCAAAGCCTGAAGAGGAGCCTCGGGATCCCCGCCGGGAGCCGGAATCTTCTCCACGATCTGCTCCAGCACTTCCTCCACATTCTGCCCGGTCTTGGCGGAAATGCGCGGCGCATCCTGCGCCTCAATGCCGATCACGTCCTCAATCTCATTCACCACCCGGTCCGGATCCGCGCTGGGAAGATCAATCTTGTTGATCACAGGCATCACATCCAGATCGTGCTCCAGCGCCAGATAAACATTCGCCAGTGTCTGAGCCTCAATCCCCTGCGCCGCATCCACCACCAGGATTGCACCGTCGCAGGCCGCCAGGCTTCTGGAGACTTCATAGTTAAAATCCACATGACCGGGAGTATCAATCAGATTAAAAATATACTCCTCCCCGTCTTTCGCCTTGTATATAATCCGAACGGTCTGCGCCTTGATCGTGATACCTCTCTCCCGCTCCAGATCCATATTGTCCAGAACCTGCGCCTGCATCTCCCGGCTGGTCAGGAGGCCGGTCATCTCAATGATCCGGTCCGCCAGCGTAGATTTTCCGTGGTCTATATGTGCAATAATACAAAAATTACGAATTTTGCTCTGGTCTGTCAAAGCAATCCCTCCTGTCCCGTAATTATTCCCGCACCACTGTGCACGAATAAGCATCCCACACTCCTGTGAGATGCTTTTATAGATAAAAATGTCTGAAAAAATTATACCTAAATCGTTCTCTTTTGTAAAGAATTGTTTTATGTTCAAAGAGATCCGGACAGTCCGATTTTACCTGATATTCTCTGCTATTCTCCGCTGCGGTTTTCACTCGCCCGATAGTACCTGATCCAGCACCGCAGCCAGCGGTCCCATCGCGTTCATCGCCTCCTCCAGCGTATTTGTCTGCGCTCCCACCTCCACAAGCAGCGATTTCGGCATCAGATGCATATTATAACGGTAACCTTTTAAATATATTTTCCGTGAAAATCCGGGATACAGCTCCTCCGCCGCCAGCTTCATCTGCAGGGAAAACGCCAGATTTTCCGTGATATACGGATTTTCCAGATAGGAAATATCTCCCAGAGAGGTAGTACGGCTCAGACCGTTAAAAAACATCACCTGCGCCATAGACACGCCATCCTGTTCCGTCACCAGGCGTGTGTCGGAGGAAACACCGTCCCGGTGCAGGTCGATCACCACCTCGATGGAGGGATATTCCGCCAGAATCTGTTCTATGTAAGGCTTCGCCACACTGTAGGCCCGGTTCCGGTCACTGTCGTAAACGCCGGTATCGTGAAGAACGGAGTAGCCGTAGGTATCCCGCAAAATCCCGGCAAGCTCCTCCCCCACTCCCACCACAGTGGTCGAATAATCACCCTCCGTTGAATCGCTGTAGCCCTCTGAGGCATGTGTATGATAAATGAGAATCTGCGGCTCCTCCCCGCTGTTCTCTGCGACCGTGCAGTCAATCTGCAGCAATTCTGAAGCGTTCAGCTGCGCACTGCTGATGGTGGTGCTGCTATCCACTGTATAAAAGTTCTGAACCAGATAATCATAGTCAGCCAGCTTTTCCGGGGAAACTGACGCAGATGCCGCGGCAGTTTCTTCCTCATCCTCTTCATCCGCAGTCCCTTCTCCGCTCTTATCACTCTCGTCCGCTTCTCCCGCAACCTCTTTTTCGTCACCATCACTCTCATCCGATTCTCCCGCAGCCTCTTTTCCACCCTCACCCGATGCTCCGTCACCCGCCTCCTGCGCCTCATCGTCCGACACATTCTGTGCGAGAACGCTCTCATAAGTCAGGCTGCTCTCCGTTTGGGTCTCATAATTCTCCTCGGAATCCTCATAATACTCTTCCGCTACTTCACGGTAGAGATTGGGTGAAATCTGCCGCAGCATCAGACTGCAAAGTTCTCTGCTCAGTTTCTGAACCTGTATCCCATTTCTCACCGTCAGCAAAAAAAGGGTACAACATACAAGAATCAGCGTACCCGCCAAAAAGGTAAACACCAATCGTCTGCCTCTTTCTTTCCTAAAACGCCTTTTCGTCACTTTCATCATCCTGCCAAAACGCCCCATATTTAATATATGAAGATTCACTGCGGTTATGAGTGAAAAAAGGCCATGTTAATTCCCTCCGACACGGTATAACTCATCTGTTTAATCTGCGCGTCAATATCCTTCGATGTCACAAACATCTGATTCAGCTGCGGCGCCATCAGCTCCCGCACCAGTTCCCGGTGTTCTGCCTCATTCAGTATGTCCCAGGATTTTTCCAGAGAAGACACCGAATCATGCCCGGATAATTCACGCAAAAATGCCGCCATGGAGTCCTGCACGATCGTCGCCGCCTCCACCACGGTAGGAATGCCGATCGCGATCACCGGCACTCCCAGTGTCTCCGCCGTCAGACTGTGGCGGTGATTTCCCACACCCGACCCTGGGCTGATGCCGGTATCCGAAATCTGTATCGTCCGGCAGAGGCGCTTCAGGCTCCTGGCTGCCAATGCATCAATAGCTATGAGATAATCCGGTTTTACCTCACGGACTACGCCCGACAGGATCTCTCTGGTCTCCATGCCTGTCTGCGCCATCACGCCCGGTGCAACCGCGCAGAGCGGCTCCACCCTGGCCTTGCCGTAAGCAAACGTTCCGTATTCTTTCAGAATATGTCTGGTAATACAAAGATTGTCCACCACCCGGGGTCCCAGCGCGTCCGGCGTCACACTCCGGTTCCCGAGGCCGGCCACCAGAATGGATTTTGGCGTCTTCCCGACCGGAATAAGGCGATGCAGCAGCTCAGCCACTTTTTCCGAAATGTCCCGGTGGTAATCCTCCGTCTCCTCCGCCATCCGCGGCGCCTCCAGCGTGATATAAGTACCCTTCGGCTTACCCATGATTTTTACAGCATTTTCCGTCTCAATCCGGACCGTTGTGATGCGAATATTATTTTCGTCGTATTCTTCCTCACCGACCGAGACTCCGCGGGAGGAATGCTGCTGTTCTTTTACCCGTTCATTCTCCTCCACGGCCAGATCAGTTCTCATCTCAAACATAACTCTCCAGCTCCTTTTCGATCATCGGTATTAGTTTTCACCGAAGTGGAAAAAATATGAAAGAATTTTTCCGAAAACTCTATTGACAATTTCTGGGACGCGGATTACAATATCCTAGTATGTTTGCATTAGAACGTCCGTGTCCGGCTTTAATGAAACAATCATTTTAATTCTCTTGCAGGGGAGGTGTACAGATTGGCTAACATTAAATCAGCAAAGAAAAGAATTTTAGTTGCTCAGAACAGAACAGACCGCAACAAGGCGATCCGTTCCGCGGTGAAGACATCGATCAAAAAAGTAGAAGCAGCTGTTGAGGCAAGCGATAAGGAAGCAGCACAGGCAGCATTAACCGCTGCTACTTCCAGCATCAACAAAGCGGCATCCAAAGGCGTTTATCATAAAAACAACGCTTCCCGGAAAGTTGCCCGCCTGGCTAAGCTGGTGAACAGCATCGCGTAGTTAAGCTGAGAATC
>JAJQCB010000164.1:5356-6482 GCA_021203005.1 Clostridiales bacterium
CATCATTCTAAGAGGCACTGTACTGCACAAGAAACAGCTCCACCGCAAGGCGGTCCGCCATCCGCCCCGACTTGATATTCTCCTCCGCCTGCACGCCGTCGCGCACAGCGGCCTGAATCTGACCGGCGGAAAACCTCCTCGCCTGACCGATATACTTTCTGACCGCAAACTCCGGCACGCTCACTTTGCCCGCCATATATTTGTAGTCGAATCCTTTTTCCGCCAGCTCCTTCAACTGCATCAGTATCTGAAACTGCCGCGTCATCAATACCAGAATGCGCATGGGCGGTTCCTTCAGCATCAGCAGATCATTGTAAAGCTCCAGCGCCCTCTTCTGCTGCTTCCCGGCGATGGCGTCCACCATCTCAAAGATTTTATTCGACACCGGGTTGACGCAGACAGCCTCCACATCCTCCGCCGTAATCACACCGCGATCATAAGTATAGCAGATCAGCTTTTCCAGCTCCCGGTCAATCAATTCCATATCGTTTCCTGTCTTGCTTAAAAACAGCTCCATCACGGGGCGGGTAATCTTCTTTTTCTCCCTCTGCAGTTTTCCGAGAATCCACCGCATCAGCACATCCTCTTTCTGCCTCGAAAACTCCACGGCACGCCCGAGCTTTTTCACCTGCTTAAACAGCTTGCCTCTTCGGTCCACTTCACTTTCACAAAACACAAAGTAGACCGTCTCCGGAATCTCACCCAGATATTCGACCAGTTCCTCCGGCGCTTTCTTAAAAAAACCGCTCTGGTCGATAAAGATACAGCGGTGATCTGCAAAAAACGGCATCGTCTCAGCCAGATCAATGAGCTGCTTCGGCTCAATCTCCTTTCCGGAAAAAAAGGAGGTGTTCATCGTATCCTCCGGATCGGAGAGGGCTGCTTTCAGCCTGTCCCTGTACTGACGGATCAGATACGTCTCCTCTCCATACAGGAGATAAATATGTTTCATTTGTTGCGTTCGAATGTCTTCTGCTATCGTTTTCATAGGGTCATTATACACCAGGAACGACAGAAAGGACAGAAAATTCTGTAACCCAGTCATAATACGGAAAATAGTACATTAAATGCGAAAGGAAGCGAACCACTTCCGGACGCATTTATTTTTTTACTCCGAAAGCCTGAA